>NZ_JBHUAF010000098.1:0-24694 GCF_042789895.1 Kitasatospora sp. NPDC056783 | reverse complement strand
GCACCCGTCCCGTACCTCCGCACCACGTCACCGGGCCCACCCGGCGCGCGTCCGCCCCCTTCGGGGCGCGGTCGGCGCCGCGGCGCGGCCGCCGTACCGCCGAGCAGACGAGGATGCCCACGCCATGACCGTCCGTACCGCCCCCGCCCTTCGCCGCCGGACAGCCGCCGGCCTTGCGGCCGCACTCACCGTCGGGGCACTGCTGGCCACTCCCGCCACCGCCGCACCCTCCTCCCCCGCCACGCCCGCCGTGGCCACGGCGTCGATGACCGTGCTGTCGACCGGTGTGCCGGGCAAGCCGTACAGCGAGCCCACCGGGCTCAACGACGCCGGCGTCGTCGTCGGCTACGCCTGGGCCGACGGACAGGGCCGCGCGGCGAGCGCGATCCGCTGGAACCAGGACCTGTCACCCACCGTGCTGCCCCCGCTGCCCGGTGAGGACTACGCCCAAGCCCTCGGGGTGAACGGCGCCGGGACCGTCATCGGCATCTCCTGGCCCGCCCCTCGCGAGCAGTCGGACGCGACCGCCGTGCGCTGGTCCGCCGGCGGGACTCCCACCGCCCTGCCCCCGCTGCCCGGGGACACCTTCAGCAGGCCCATCGCGGTCAGCGTGAGCGGCACCGTGGTCGGCACCTCCTCCCACGGTGCCCAGGATCACCCCGTCGCCTGGCGTCCGGACGGCACCGCCGTCGCCCTCGCCCCACTGCCCGGCGATACCGAGGGGCTGGTCTACGACGTCAACGGCGCCGGCCTCGCGGTCGGTTTCTCCTACACCGGGATCGGTCCCAAGCGCGCCACCGTCTGGGGCCCGGACGGCACCCCCACGCCGTTCGTCACCGACCCCGCCGCGGTCGAGAGCGGGGCGTACCGGATCAACGAGGCCGGGGCCGTCGTCGGCGGGGTCGACCTGCCGCTCGCGGGTGGCGGCAGCGCCTGGCACGGCGTGATCCGCTCCGCCGACGGCATCCTGCACGACCTCGGGCCCCAGACCTACGCCAGTCGGATCACCAGCTCCGGCAGCACGGTGGGCGCCTACCAGCCCGACCCCACGCGCCTGCGCACCTACGCCGCGCGGTGGAGCCCGGACGGCGTGCGCGCCCAGGTCGACCTGGAACAGCAGCCCGAGGGCCAGACCACCGCCGAGGCCGTCAACGAGTCCGGCACCGTCGTCGGCTACCTGTGGAGCGGCATCCCCGCCCGCGAGTACCAGTCGGGCCTGGTCTGGGCACCCGACGGCAGCGTGACGAACCTCGAACCCGCCGGCCAGTCCAGCGCCCGGTTCGTCAACGACAGCGGTCTCGTCGTCGGCCTCTGGCTCCCCCGGCCGGTGGGCAACCTCTACCCGCACCACCTGGCCGCCGTCTGGCGCCCCTGACCACCGAGCCCGCCGCGTAGGGGTGTGCGTGGGGCGGGAGCGCGCTCGGCAGCGGTCTGCCAGCGGGGGCGGCGGTCGATGGCCGCACGCAGTCGGCCGAGGTCGAACCGGCCGTCGGCCTGCACCGGATCGTCGTCTCCCACGGCCCCACCGGCATGCGTGGCGCCGTCGTGGACGACCGCGTCCCCTCGGCCGGCCTGCCGCCGGCCGGCTCCGTGTCCGTCACCCGGGACATGGGGCAGGTGCACATACCGGAGGTTGGTGGCGAAGGTCAGCTTCGACAGGTTCAGGAACTCGGCCCAGGTGCCTTCGTGCTTGTCCGGTACGAGGTGACTCGGCGTGGCTCGGGTCGGCCCCGCCGCCAGGTCTGACGCCAGAGCGACTCAGTTGTCCCAGGCGGGACTGGTGTTGAGAGGGTAGGGGGAGCTGGAGGCGCCGTTCACCCAGTCATGTACGTCCCGTCCGTCCCATTCCAGCAGTGTCTCGGCGTTGCGGACGCACTTGTCGTAGTCCAGGCTCCCGAAGAGGCGGCTGACGGTGACCTGCTGATTCAGCTGCTGGTACCCCTTGCCCGTCTTGTACTCCATCTGCACCGTGGTCCGGAGCAGCCCGAGGCGCAGATCCCCGTTCACCACGGTCAGGACCCCCTGCTGCACATTGCTGTTCTTCTGCTGCCGACCCTTGTTCTGGACCGCCAGCTCGGCGATCTTCTTGATGGAGTTGATGATGCCGGTGAGCGTGTCCGACGTCACCAGTCCTCCGACCAGGTTGGTCACCGCCGAGATGACCGGCCGCAGGGAGAGGGACGAAATGGAAGCACCGTGGCTGTCCTCGGTGATGTCGGCCAGGAACGGCATGGTTTCGAACTGGTCCCGGAAATTGATCCACCTGATGACATCGAATTCCGTGGATGACTGATCGAAGCCGGCCGAGTCCTCGGCCTTGCGCAGGATGGTGGCGGCCACGGACTGCCACGAGCCGAAGGGCGCCAACGGTCCCAGGCCGGGCAGCCCGCTGCTGTCCCAGCCGTAGGTATTGCCGACCCCTGTCTCCTGGTGGCTGTCGTCGCCCAGCAACCCGAGCTTCTCCAGCGTTTCCCACAGGGGCGCCGGCCGGCCCTCCGCCCAGATGGCGATCTCCAGCGCTTCCCGCCGCAACTGCTCTTGAATCAACGTGCTCACACTCGTTCTCCGGCACTCAGGACGTGTGCGGCGGTCTGCGCGCGCGACTCGCAGATCAACCGCTCGATGTCCCGCACCGTCTGCGCCTGGGGGATGGCCTCGAAGCCCAGGTTGACGTGGAAGCCCAACTCGACCGCGCCCAGCAGATGGAAGAGCTTCATGGAGTCAACCCCTGGCAGCTCTCTCACCCTTGTGGTGGTCATGATCCCCTCGGGACACTCCGCCTCGCCGAGGTCCAACTTCTCACGGATCAGGGAGTACAGCTGCTCTCGCTCTTGGGAGTTCAGACGGGTGTTCATTGCTGTTCCTCATCAGGGGTGTGTGGATGGTGTTCGGCTCGCCCGGGACGGCGCTCCACCGTCCCTCCAGATAGTGCTGTCGTGTCTTGCTCCGTTGCACCTTGCCGCTGGAGGTCTTCGGCAGTTTCCCCGGCCGCACCAGGAGGATGTCCGCCACGGGCAGGGACAGCTTCGTCTGGAGGTGGCCGCGGACCTGCCGCGCCACCGCGGCGGCGTCCCCCCTGCGGAGCTCGGCGACGATCACCACCTCTTCCGTGGCCCGGCCCGGCCGGGTGAAGGCCACGACGTTGCCCTCGCGCAGGCCGGGCACCTCGGCCGCGGCCCACTCCACCGCCTGGGGATCGTGATTGCGCCCGTTGATGATCAACAGGTCCTTCTTGCGGCTCGTCACGTAGAGGACGCCTTCCGCCAGGTACCCGCAGTCCCCCGTGCGCAGGCCGTGAGCCGTGAAGCTCCACCGGGTCGCCTCCGCGTCACCGTGGTAGCCGGCGGCCACGCTCGGCCCCTGGAAGACCACCTCGCCGATGTGCCGCTCCGGAAGCGGGTTCCCCTCATCGTCCACGATGAGGACTCGGTGACCCGCGACTGGGCGTCCGCAGGGCACGAACGCCACCTGCGCTCCGGGGGCCTCAACCTCCGAGGCGGGCCGCGCGAGACCGCTCGCGTGATAGGGCTCCTTCTGGATGACATCCGGGGTGAACGGAACTCCGATCTCGCTGAAGGAGATCGCGAGCGTCGCCTCCGCCATGCCGTAACACGGGACCACTGCCCCGGGCCGCAGCCCCGCCTCAGCGAAGTGCGCCGCGAAGGAGCGCAGCGTCTCCGGGTGGTTGGGCTCGGCACCGCAGCCCACGGCCCTCAAGCACGACAGGTCCAGCCGCTGAAGCTCCTCCCCCGAGGTGTGCTTGACGGCCAACGCCAGGCCGAAGTTGGGTGCGAAGGTCACGGTGGCACGATGGCGACTCACCGTGTCGAGCCAGAGCCTCGGTGAGAACGCGAAACGCAGCGTCGGGAGGAACGTCACCGGGCAGCGCGCGATCAGCGGCGCGAGCACGAAGCCGACCAGCCCCATGTCGTGGTACATGGGCAACCAGCTCACGCCCCGGTCCCGCGCCCGCTCCAGGCGAAGGGCCCCGATGATGGCCGCGCAGTTGGCGAGCACGCCGGCGTGCGTGACCCGTACTCCCTTGGGAGCCGCCGTGCTCCCCGAGGTGAACTGCAGGAACATCACGTCCTCCGGGAGCATCGCCTCGGGCCGCGGCACACTCCCCACCACGGGCTCGGCGAAGAGTTCCTCCGCGACGAGGGGCTGCAGGCCATCGACCGCGAGGACGAGCGGGTCCAGCGGGTCCGCCAGGCTTCGGGGCATCAGGAGCGCGCGGGCTCCCGCCGCGCGGAGGATGCCGGCGGCGTCCTCGCAGTACGCCTCGAACCTACCGAAGCCCATGGGCGGGTACATGGGGACCGGGATGACACCCACCGAGACCGCGCCCAGGAAGGTGAGGACGAACTCCTGCTGCTCAGGGACGATGAGCGCGATGCGCTCTCCCTTGCGCCAGCCGCTCTGGAGCAGCCGGCGCCCCCGGCGCAAGGCCTCCCGCGACAGCTCCGCCCAGCTCACGAAGTGCTCGCGGCCGTCCTCCCGGATGAAGGTGAATCCACTGTCCGGGTGGCCGAGGTTCTCGGCGAGGACCTGGGTGAAGGTCGAGGCCGTCGCCCCCTCGGGAGGCAGCGCTTCTTCAGTGAACATGGGACCTGTCGCGGGAGGCCGGAGGATTGCGGAGGGGTTCGAACCGACTCACTGGTCCCAGGCGGGACTCTGGTTGGGGGGCTTCGGGTGGCTGGCCGTGTCGTTCTCCCAGTCCTCCACGCTCTTGCCGTCCCACTTGAGCAGTGTCTCGGCTTGGCGCTTGCACTTGTCGAAGTCGAGCACGCCGTAGCCGCGGTAGACGTCGATGGTCTGCTGCAACTGCTCGTACCCCTTGCCCGACTTGTACTTCATCTCCACCGCGGTCCGGACAGCTCCGGCGTAGAGACTCCTCTCGTTGCGCGACAGGACCCCGGTCTGCTGGTTGCTGTTCTTCTGCGTCTGCCCCTCGCTCTCGAGCGCCAGCTGGCCGATCTTCTTGATGCTCGTCACGACGCCTTTGAAGTCCGTCGGCGTCATGATGTTCTCGAGCAGGTCCGACACCGCGTTGACACCCTTCTCCAGGGAGAGCGAGGAGATGGACGCATGGCGGATGTCGGAGGTGTACGTCAGGAAGAACGGGATCGTGGAGAACTTCCGGAGGTATTCGCTCCAGGCGACCGGGTCGAAGACCGTGGCCCCCGGGTTGAAGCCACTGATGGTCACGGCCTTGTGCACGATGGTGGCGGCGACGGACTCCCACGTGACGAAGCTCGCCAGAGGCCCGAGGTCGGGCAGCGCACTGCCGTCTCCGACCGCTTTGTTGCCCACCGCCTGGTCGTTGCTGTCGGAGTAGACCTGCTGGAGCTTGGACATCGATTCAGCGTCCGGCTTCGGGGAAGGCGTGTCCCACAGCGCGATCTCCAGGGCCTCCTGGTGCAACTGGGACTTACTGATCTCGGCCATGACTGCTCCTTTTCTGCGAGTGAGGTACCGAACAGTGAGATGTGCACTGGCCGGGGTCGAGCACGCCATAGCCGCGGTAGGCGGATTCATCCGGCCGCAATCCCGCGCAGCCTGGTCCGATCATGACGACCGGGAACATCTCTCATGCGATGGGAGGCGCTCGAAGCATCGGAAAGGTCGTGCCCTAACAACTATCGGAAGCTTCGCGCGGAGCCTTTAGCGTGTCGACGGTTTTCACCGGTTCGGACCAGTCGGCGCCCGGGTGCAGCGGCCCGGCCCGCGCCGACCCGCTGCGGGACTGCGCGAGACGGGGCATGCGCGCCGGTCCTCGCGGTCGGTGACGGCGCGCTCGGATTCCGGCATCTCGGCAGCCTTCCCGTGGTGCGAACTCGCCGGACTCCAGCGCGAAGATCGTGGGCCGCGCGATGGCCGCGCGCTCGGCGAGTTCACTGGCTCCAGGCGGGACTCTCGCTGGGCGGCACCGGGGCGCTGGCTGTCTCGTTCTCCCACTGGTTCACGTCCCAAAGAGGCCACTTGAGCAGCGTGCCGGCCTGGCGCTTGCACTTGTCGAGGTCGAGCACGCCGTAGCCACGGTAGATGTCAATGGCCTGCTGCACCGGCTCGTACCCCTTGCCGTCCTTGTACTTCATCTCCACTGCGGTCCGGACGACTGCGAGATAGAGACCCCTCTCATGGCGCGACAGGATCCCGAGCTGCAGGTTGCTCGTCTTCTCCGTCTTGCCCTCGCTCTCGAACGCCAGCCGGGCGATCTTCTTGATGGTCGTCACGACGTCCTGGAAGCCCGTCGGCGTCATGATGTTCTCGACCAGGTCTGACACCGCGTCGATGCCCTTCTCCAGGGACAGCGAGGAGATGGACGCATGGCGGATGTCGGAGGTGTACGTCAGGAAGAACGGGATCGTGGAGAACTTCCGAAGGTATTCGCTCCAGGCGACCGGGTCGAAGACCGTGCTCCCCGGGTTGAAGCCGCTGGCTGTCTCGAGCTTGTGCAGGATGGTGCAGGCGACGGACTCCCACGTCTTGAAGTCCGACAGAGGCCCGAGGTCGGGCAGCGCACTGCCGTCTCCGACCGCCTTGTTGCCCACCGCCTGGTCGCTGCTGTCGGAGTAGACCTGCTGGAGTTCGGACATCGATTCAGCGTCCGGCCGGGGAGAAGGCGCCTCCCACAGCTCGACCTCCAGTTCCTCTTGGTGCAACTGGGACGTACTGATCTCGGTCATGACTGCTCCTTGCCTGCGAGTGAGATACCGGACAGCGAGATGAGAGACGGCGGATGGAGAGGTCCTGATGAATTGCCCAGAGCCCGGCTTGATCGTGCCGGCGGAGAATTCATCCGTTGTGACAGTATTCGAGCACCAGTAAGTTCGCACCCCGACTTTAATCTGTGCCGCCTGGGATCTCTTCAAGCCACTCCGCCCCTCCATTCCAGGGGCGAGGACACCATGCCCTGACCGCGGCAGGTCAGGTGACTGGTGGTCGCGCGGCCGTGAACCGGATCGCCTCCACCGGGCAGAGCTCGGCGGCGCTCCGCGCCTCGTCGTCCGGGGGCGGTGCGTCGGGGCGGGCGCGGGAGCGGGTGTCCGGTGCGGGGGCACGTTCGAAGTGCCGTGGGGCGGTGGCCAGGCAGATGCCGGAGCCGATGCACGCGTCCGGGTCGACGTGGGCGTGCGGCGACCGGCCGGGGGGCTCGTTCGTCCGGGTCATCGGCGTCTCACCAGCTCACCGGCAGGGTGCGGGGCGCCCGGGTCGTCAGCCCCGTCTTCCAGGTCACCGGCCCGGCTGCCCGCAGGGTCGGGAAGTGCCGGGTGATCCCGGTGAGGGCCTCCTGCAGCTGGACGCGGGCGAGCGGGGCGCCGATGCAGTGGTGCACTCCGTGGCCGAAGGCCAGATGCGGGTTGTGGGCGCGGTCGAGGTCGATGCGGTCGGGCTGGTCGAAGACGTGATCGTCGTGGTTGGCCGAGGAGTTGACGGCCATGACGGCTTCGCCGCCCCGGATGGTGACGCCGCCGAGTTCGACGTCCTCGGCGGCCACCCGCAGGTTCGCCTGGACGTTGGTCTGGGCGTAGCGCAGCAGTTCCTCGACGGCGGCCGGGATCCGTCCCGGCTCGCGGCACAGCGCGCGGTACCTGCCGGGTTCGTCGAGCAGCAGGTGGAGGATGCCGGCGAGGCGGTCGGCGGTGGTGCCGTAGCCGCCGGTGAACAGGACCAGGGCGAAGGAGATCAGTTCGTCCCGGGTGAGCCGGTCGGTGTCGTCGTGCGCGGTGATCAGTGTGCTGAGCACGTCGTCGCCTGGGTGGCCGCGTTTCGCGGTGACAAGCGCGGCGAGGTAGTCGGTCATCTCGTCGACAGCGGTGGTGACGGTGTCGTCGGGGACGGCGGTGAGGTTGCGCAGCGCGTCGCACCAGGTGTCGAGCCGGTGGCCGTCCTGGCGCGGGGTGCCGAGCAGGTCGCAGATGACGGCCAGGGGCAGGGGCCGGGTGAACAGGAGGACGAGGTCGGCCGGCCGGTCCTGGCCGGCGAGGGCGTCGAGCAGGTCGGCGACCAGGCGCGCCACCGACCGGCGCAGCACCTCGACGCGGCGGGCGGTGAAGGCCGGGGCGACCAGGCGGCGCAGCCGGGTGTGGTCGGGTGGGTCGGTGGCGAGGATGGAGTCGGGCAGGGTGGTGGCACTCGACATCCGCGGTCCCGTTCCCCGGGTGGCGCGGGCGCGGCTGAAGCGCGGGTCGGCGAGTACGGTGCGGACGTCGGTGTAGCGGGTCACCAGCCAGGCGGAATCCCCGCTGGGCAGCCGGATCCGGGCACAGGGGCGGTCGCGGCGCAGCGCGGTGAACTCGGGGAGGGGTCCGAGGCCGTCGCGGTGGGGGAAGGGGAAGCCGATGTCGGATGCGCAGGGGGCGTCATGGTCCTCATGGTCCGTCATGAGGTGCTCCGTGCGGTCGGCCGCTCGTAGACCGAGACGTGGTAGGTGCTGTCGCCGGTGAACGCGCCCGCGTCCCAGGTGCCGTGGCGCTCCGCCAGTCGGAGGCCGGCGGACTCGGCCAGGAGGTCGAGTTCGCCGGGTGACAGGTAGTGGAAGCGGACGCGGACGTGATGGGTTCGCCCGTCCTCGTGGATGACGTAGTGGGACTGGTAGGACCGGGTGGAGTGGTCGATCCGGCGACGGCACCGGACGAGGCGCCCGTCCCGTTCGGAGACGGTCTCGGTCGTGCCGGAGGCGGCCGCGACGGCGAGCGTCTCCGGCACGAGCGCGTCGAGGACGAAGCGTCCGCCGGGCGTCAGCTTCGCCGCGACCTGGCGGAGGCAGTGCCGTTGGGCGTCACGGTCGGGGAGTTCGAAGAAGGTCCCGCCGGCGGCGTAGACGAGGGAGAACGGCCCGGGGGCCGGGACCTCGGCGAAGTCGCCCACGGTGACCGGGATGCGGGTTCCGCCGGGTTTGGCTCGCAGCTCGCGCAGCATCTCCTCGGAGGCTTCGATGCCGTGGACATCGTGGCCGCGCCGGGCCAGCGGAAGGGCCAGCCGGCCGGTGCCGATGCCGAGTTCGAGTACCGGCCCGGGGCCGGCGAGCCGGGCCAGCAGGTCCACGGTCGCCGGGGTGACGTCGGTCTTGGCGAACCAGCGGTCGTAGTCGGCCGCGTGGAGTCGGGCGTAGTCGTCATCGGGTGTGCCGGACGGGCCGAGTGCTCGGCCTGGCCCGGCCACGGCAGTGCGGGGCGGGAGGTCGTTGTTCGGGGGCATGGTCGGGATCTCCTCCACGGTGGCGCGGTCAGCCCAGCGGATGCGGGAGACGGGTGCGAGCGCCGGCGGGCGGCCGCTGCGCCCGCTCGTCGGCGGGCAGGCGGCGCGCACCGGGGGCGACCACGCGCACCACGGTCATGGCCTCGCCCAGGCCCGGCCCGCCGGTGTCCGCGGTGGTGTCCACCAGGACCACGTCGTTCCCGGTGAGGTCCGCGAGCACGCCCGCCGGGTGAGGGCGTTCGCCACCGGAGCGCTCCGGCCGGCGCGGGGCGCGCGGGGGTCCCGAGGGCAGCGCGGTGCTTCCGGTGAGCAGGTGGGCCAGGCTGTCCTGCCGGTGGTAGGCGTGCAGGGCGTGCTCCAGCGGCCCGTAGGGCAGGTCGCCGCCGGACGCCCGCAGGCGCTGCCAGGCGGTTCGGGCGGCCGCGGTGCCGAGGCTCCAGCGCACCATGAGCGCCTCGCAGCAGGCCGACTCCGCCGCGGCGCCGGGCACGGTCTCGCCGTCCGGGCCCGGGAGGTGGGTCGCGCGGGCCCCGAAGCTCTGCGCGGACCCGTCCGGTGCGTGCAGGCAGGCCACGACGCACCCGGTGCCGGCGGGCCCCGGCAGGACGACGAACGTGGCCAGCACCCCGAGTGCCGCCAGCGCGTCCCGGACCGGCGGTGGCAGGACGGGGCCGGCGCCCGGCGGTGGCACCGCGCGCGGGCCGTCGGTGTACCAGGACCGCCACAGCAGGTGGCGTTCCAGCACCTCGAAGGCTGCGTGCCGTTCGGCCTCGCGCCTGGTCCGGTGGGCGGCCAGGCCGGTGGATCCGGGGCACAGTGGCGCGGCGCCGCCCGAGGACGGGCGGTGGGCGAGGTACACGGCATACGCGGGGACGAGGACCTCCCGGCCCGTCGTCAGGGACTCGCCCGGCACCCACAACAGCTCGGCGCCGCGCAATCCGCCGTCGTCACCCCGCAGTTCGGGCCAGGCCAGTGGGTCGACGACCGGGGCGCCGCCGCGGCGCAGCGCGTCGTAGGCGCCGAGCACGGCGGCGCGCCTTCCCGCCTCGGCCTGCCGGCCGGCCAGGACGTTGCCCACCCGCTCGGCCAGCTCGCCCAGCGCGCGCGTCGCCACCGACTCGCGGCGCGTCCCGGCCGCCGATCCGATCAGGACGGGGGCTCCGTGCGCCGCGTCGCTCGCCGAGAACTCCGGGGAGCGGGCGGCGGTGCGCGCGAAGTACAGTCCGGCGGCCGGGAACGGCTCGAAGGTCTGGACCGGCCACGGCCGTCGGGGGCGCTCGTCCCCGGGCCCGCGCGTCATCGTGCGGCCCATTCCAGAACGTGGCGCGCCTGGGCGGCGACCGAGCGCCCGTGGTCGGCGAGCGCGCCCCGCTGCCCGTCCAGGGTGGTGCAGCCGTCGAGGCCCTGGGCCAGGAGCAGGTCCCGGCGGGCTTCGACCTCCGCCCGCGCGCCGTCGACCGTGCCGTCGGGTGCGGCGAGCAACCGCTCGTACAGCAGCACGCTCCTGGCCAGCACCACGACCTGCTGGAAGAGGCCCGTCAGCGGGCGGGGGTCGGGCCGCAGGGGTGTACGCAGCAGCTGCGTCGGGGTGTCGGCGAGGAAGGGGCCGGTCACGGCGGCGGCGTCGCACCGGTTGTGCGTTCCCTCGTGCACCAGTGCCTCGACCAGGGGCAGCGGGGCCGGAAGTGCCCCTCCGTCGCCGCCGTGGCCACCATCGGGCGGGCCGTCCGGGGTGGTGACCCGGGCGCTGTTGACGAAGACCACCCCGTGGACGGTGAAGTCGGTGAACCCGTCGATGCCCCAGCCGTCCAGCAGCGCCACCTGCCGTACCACCGTCGAGACCTCGGCCAGCATCCGCGGCCAGACCCGGCCGAGCACGCCGACGGCCTCGTCGAAGACGAGGCGGTGCCGGAGGCCCCAGGGGGCGACGGTGAGCGCGGCGAGGTCCGCCGAGCGCTCGGGCCGCTGCGGGACGCAGGCCCGGGCCCGGTCCAGGCTCTCCGTCAGATGCCCCTCCGCCGGGGGGAGGTCGACCGGCCAGCCCCCACCCCGGGTACGCCGGGCCGCACTGGCCCGGGCCCGTGCGTCGACCGCGCGCAACTCAGCGTAGAGGAGGTCGAGTTGTTCCGGCGAAGGGGTGCCGGTGCGCGCGACGCGCTGCGCCCGGTGAGCAGCGGCGTGATAGCCGGGGTAGGCAATCTCGTGATCCGGTGGGAGGACCGCCCGGGGAAGCACACGGGACAGTCCGGCGCGCACCAGGCGGAGGACGCCGCGCTCGTCCTCGCGGGCGCTCCGGGCGTCGGGTTCGACCTGCACGGTGTCACCCCTTCTCGTTGCTGCGGAAACCATTGCCGCGGAACACGTCGATGCGGGGCCGGACGGCAGCCCGGCCCCGCATCAGGGGGTGCCCTGCGGCACCGCCGCGAGGTATCAGGTGGGCACGTCGACCATGAGCGCGAACTCGGGGAGGTCTTCCTCCACGGGCTCCACGGCTTCGATCTCGACTTCGGTGGTGTCCCGGACTTCTTCCATGACTCCTCCTGGCGATCACGGTGGACGACTCCACTCGGAACGTGGAGGCGTTCCGGCCGATGCCATCCACCGTGCACGAATCGCCCAGGCCGCGCAACCGGGCCGTCGAGTGGCACGGCCGCGGTGCTTCGTGCACAGTTGAGGCCTGTCGGGTGAGACGCCTCAGCGTCCCCGATCGAGTCCGGGCCACGGTCCGGCTCGGCGCATCACGCGCCACGACACGGCCGACGCCCCGGAACCGGGGTCGGCGATCCCTCCGCCGGGCAGGCGAAGCCCCCGCCGTGGGCCTGTGTTCGACCTCCACGGGCCATCGAGCAGAAGGACATCCGGATCGAGGAGCGGACGTATGCGCATCGCTTACCTGCACGGCGGCGGCATCCCCTCGTGCTTCGCCAACGGCGTCCACGTCATGCGCATGTGCGACGCGTTCACGGACGCGGGGCACGACGTCACGCTCTACTCGCTGCCCGGCTCGTCCTCGGACGAGGACCCGTACGAGTACTACGGCGTCCGGCACCGTTTCCCGATCCGGCTCGTCCCCGCCCCCGAGGACACGCCGGTCGGCTACCTCGAACGCGGCCGGGCCATCCGCGACCTGCTGGCCACCGACGGTGCCCCCGACGTCCTCTACGGACGCGACCCCTACGGTCTCGCCGCCACCGCCGACCTCGCCCCCTTCGTCTACGAGGTCCACCAGTTGCGCAGGGACGTGCCGGCCGGAACCACCACCGCCCTGCTCGGCCACCCCGCTCTCGCACGGGTCGTCGTCGTCACCCACGCCCTCGCCCGCGACCTCCAGGACGCCCACCAGAGCCTGGGCACCCTGCCCATCCGCGTCGCCCCCGACTGCGCCGACCCGCCGCGGCCCGGCACGACCGTCGACGTACCCGCGCTGCCGGGCCGCCCGGACGCACCGAGGATCGGCTACGTCGGACACCTCTACGACGGACGCGGCATCGACCTCATCCTCGACCTCGCCCACCGGCTCCCCCACTTCGACTTCCACCTCGTCGGCGGCACCCCCGAGGACCGGACCCGCTGGGAGAGCTCCGGCCCACCCCCCAACGTCCACTTCCACGGACACCAGCGCCCCTCCGCGCTCCCCGGCTACTTCCCCCTCTTCGACGTGGTCCTCGCCCCCCACCAGCGCGAGGTGTACACCTGGGACCGGCTCGACGAGATCGGACGCTGGACCTCCCCGATGAAGCTGTTCGAGTACATGGCCCACGGCCGCGCCATCGTCGCCTCGGACCTCCCCGTCCTGCGCGAAGTCCTCACCGACCACGTCAACTGCCTGCTCCGCCCACCCGACGACCCCCAGTCCTGGGCCGACGCCCTCACCGAACTCGTCACCGACCGGGCACTGCGCACCGCACTCGGCGACGAAGCCCGACGACAGTTCCTGGAGCACTACACCTGGCGCCGCCGCGCCGACCTCGTCCTCGCGGACCTCGACCTCCCGGAACCCCTGAACACGCGATGACCTGAGCGGCCGGACGGCCGCCGTCGGATTCGCCGCCACCCCAGCCCTTGACCGCGAAGGGACCCTCACATGTCGCCCGTGCCCGTCGTCATCGGCGTCAACTACCACCGCGTCGGCACGGTCGACCCCGCCGATCCGTTCCACCGGCTCCACACCGTGGCCACCCGCGTCTTCGAGGCCCAGCTCGCCTGGATGCTCGACCACGGCACCCTGGTCTCCCCGGACCGGGTGCGCGATGCGGCCGACCTGGACGCGGTCAACTTCGTCGTCTGCTTCGACGACGTCTCCGTCAGTGCGCTGCCCCACATCCGCGCCCTCGTCGACGCGGGTCTGCCGGTCACCGTCTCGCCCGCCGGGCTGCTCGCCGACCGCGGGAACGGGCACCGCGACCGCGTCTACGCCATCGAACGGCTCGTCGCCCCGCAGGCCATCGCCGCCCATGTCCGGCGCGTCATCCCCGGCCGGGCCGACGAGCCCTTCTACTACCTCACCAAGGCCGCCGACCTCGACCCGCACTGGGTGCGCCGCGAGCTCGTGGCCCCGCTCCTCGACCGGATCCCCGACCGGGCCGCCCCACTGCTGGCCCGACGCGGCTACCTCAGCTGGCAGCAGTTGCGGCCCCTCGCCCGAGACCAGCTGGTCACCGTCGCCAACCACACCTGGTCGCACGACAACCTCGAAGCCCTGCCCACCCCGGATCTCAACCGGGAGATCCTCGACGGCGACGCGGCCATCCGCCGGCACCTGGGCATCGCGCCGCGCTACCTGACACTGCCGTTCGGCCACTTCAGCCGGCAGGTGGCACTGGAGTCACTGAAGTGCCTGAGCGAGCACGACTACCGCGGCCTGCTGTGGGTGGCCAAGGCCGGGATCACCGTCTCCGGCCGCGACCACGCGCAGGCCCTGCACCTGCCCCGGCTCCGCGCGGCGACCACGATCGAGGAGTTCCCCGAGCAGATCGGCACGGCCATTCGCAACGCCACCGCCACCCTCACCTGACAGGGGCAGACGCATGCGCATCGCCTACCTGCACGGCGGGAACATCCTTTCGCACTTCGCCAACGGCGTCCACGTCATGCGCATGTGCGACGCCTTCACCGACGCCGGGCACGACGTCACCCTCTACTCGCGGAGCGGCACCTACGCGAACGAGGACCCGTACGAGCACTACGGCGTCCGGCACCGTTTCCCGATCCGGCTCGTCCCCGCCCCCGAGGACACGCCGGTCGGCTACCTCGAACGCGGCCGGATCATCCGCGGCCTGCTCACGGCTGACGGCGTCCCCGACCTCATCTACGGACGCGACTTCTACAGCCTCGCCGCCACCGCCGACCTCGCCCCCTTCGTGCTCGAACTCCACAACCTGCGCACACCCGCGCCGAACAGGACCGAAACCGTCCTGCTCGGCCACCCCGCTCTCGCACGGGTCGTCGTCGTCACCCACGCCCTCGCCCGCGACCTCCAGGACGCCCACCAGAGCCTGGGCACCCTGCCCATCCGCGTCGCCCCCGACGGTGCCGACCCAGCGCCCCCCGCCGCGACCGCCGACACACCCGCGCTGCCGGGCCGCCCGGACGCGCCGAGGATCGGCTACGTCGGACACCTCTACGACGGACGCGGCATCGACCTCATCCTCGACCTCGCCGGCCGGCTCTCCCCCTACGACTTCCACCTGGTCGGCGGCACCGCCGAAGACCGGACCCGCTGGGAATCCGCCTGCGTCCACCCCAACGTCCACTTCCACGGACACCAACGGCCGTCCGACCTCGCCGGCTGGTTCCCCCTCTTCGACGTGGTCCTCGCCCCCTACCAGCGCGAGGTCTACACCTGGCACCGGGACGAGGAGACCGGACGCTGGGCCTCCCCGATGAAGCTGTTCGAGTACATGGCCCACGGCCGCGCCATCGTCGCCTCGGACCTCCCCGTCCTGCGCGAAGTCCTCACCGACCACGTCAACTGCCTCCTGCGCCCGCCCGGCGACCCACAGGCCTGGGCCGACGCCCTCACCGAACTCGTCACCGACCGGGCACTGCGCACCGCACTCGGCGACGAAGCCCGACGACAGTTCCTGGAGCACTACACCTGGCGCCGCCGCGCCGACCTCGTCCTCGCGGACCTCGACCTCCCGACCACCCACGCCACGCGGTGACCACCTCCGCCGGACCACCGTCCACGGATCCGCCAACGCCCCAGCCATCGGAGGAAGTTCATGCGGAACTCAGCGCACCGGCGAGCGGCACCCTCCCGCACGATCGCGACGGGCATCACCGGGACGTCCATGCCGCCGAACACGCGCCGACGGCCCGCGCCTCCGGGGCTTCCGCCCCCTGCCTCCCCACAGGCGGAAGCGGAAGCCTCGCCGGAGCAGACACCACCCGGCCCGGCCGCGACGACGGAGAGCGTCGCCGTGATCGGTGTCGGGTACGTGGGGCTCCCCCTGGCCATGGCGTTCTCCCGCGCCGGAATACCCGTGGTCGGCTACGACATCAGCCATGAACGGATCAGCCGGCTGGCCGACGGCAAGGACGCCACCGGCAGCTTCACCGAGGAGGAACTCACCTCGGCGGGCATCCCCTTCTCGGACGATCCCGCCGAACTGGGCGACTGCACCTGCTACATCATCACCGTTCCCACCCCCCTCAGAGACCGGAACACCCCCGATCTCAGGCCGCTGACCGGGGCGTGCGAGAGCGTCGGCCGCGTCCTGACGCCGGGAGACCTGGTCGTCGTCGAATCGACCGTCCACCCGGGGGCCACCCGCGAGGTGTGCAAGGAACTCCTGGAAGCCCGCTCCGGGCTCGCCTGCGGGACCGACTTCCTGCTCGCCTACTCACCCGAGCGCGTCAGCCCCGGGGACAGCGCCCATTCCCTGGCGCACGTCCCGAAGCTGGTCGCCGGACACGATGCCGCCGCCACGGCCCGCACCGTCGGGCTCTACCGTGCCATCGTCCCGGCCGGCGTCCTCGAACTGCCCAGCATGGAAGCGGCGGAACTGGCCAAGACGGTCGAGAACAGCCAGCGGGACCTCAACATCGCCTTCGCCAACGAAGTGGCCCGCATCTGCGAGGCGCTGGGCGTCGCCACCCAGACGGTGCTGGACGCGTGCGCCACGAAGTGGAACTTCCAGCGCTTCCGGCCCGGCCTGGTCGGTGGCCACTGCATTCCGGTCGACCCCTACTACCTCGCCCGCCGCAGCGAGGCGTTCGGATACTCACCCGCCCTGCTGATGGCCGCGCGCCGCACCAACGAGGCGATGCCCGGGTTCCTCGCCGAGCAACTGGTCAAACGACTGGCCGGTGTCCCCCTGCCCGCCGCCCGGGTCGCCCTGCTGGGGGCCACGTTCAAGGCCGACATCCCCGACATGCGCAACAGCGGAGTCGTCGAACTCGTCGCCGAACTGGAGGCGTCCGGCGTGGACCCGATGGTCCACGACCCGCTCGCGGCACCCGCGGACATGCGAGCCGGATTCGGTGACCGAGCGGTCGGCGCGGGGGAACTGCACGACCTGGACATGCTGGTCCTGGCCGTCGGGCACGCCACCTGCCTGCGCGCCCTCGACGGCCTCCTGCACGAGGCGCTCAAGGACGGCGCCGTGTTCGTCGACGTCACCGGCATGACGCGGCGGGCCGACGTGCCGGCGACGTTGCGCTACTGGAGCATCTGACCATGCGCGTCGTCGTGACCGGCGGAGCCGGATTCATCGGGGCGAATCTCGTGCGCGCGCTGCTGGAACGCGCCGAGGTCGAGCACGTGACCGTGATCGACGACCTGTCGACCGGGGCCAGGGAGAACCTCGCCGGCCTCGACGTCTCCTTCCACGAAGGGAGCGTGCTCGACCGGGACCTCCTGGACTCCGCCTTCGCCGGGGCAGACGCCGTCGTGCACCTGGCCGCCCTGCCGTCGGTCCCCCGCTCCCTCGCGGATCCGGTGTCCACCCACCATGCCAACACGACGGGCACGCTCCAGGTCCTGGAGGCCGCCCGACGGGCCGGCGGCCCGCACGTCACGGCGGCCTCGTCCTCGTCCGTCTACGGCGCCAATCCCGAGCTGCCCAAACGCGAGTCCATGGCCGCCATGCCGACCTCCCCGTACGCGGTGAGCAAGCTGACGGCCGAGGCCTACCTGGGCGCCTACCACCACAGCTTCGGACTGCCGGTCCTGCCGTTCCGGTTCTTCAACGTCTTCGGGCCCCTGCAAGCCCCCGGACACGCGTACGCGGCCGTGGTCCCCGCGTTCGTCGACGCCGCACTCGCCGGCCGACCGCTGCCGGTGCACGGCGACGGCACCCAGAGCCGCGACTTCACCTACGTCGGCACCGTGTGCCGGATCCTGACATCGGCGGTGCTGGGCCGCGTGACCAGCCCCCGGCCCGTCAACCTGGCCTACGGCACCCGGACCTCACTGCTGGAGCTCGCCGCGGAGGTGGAACGCTGCACCGGCCGGCCCGTGACCCTCGAACACTCCGCGCCCCGCGCCGGGGACGTCCCCCACTCACAGGCGGACTCCAGCCGGCTGCGCGCGCTCTTCCCGGACATCACGGCGATCGGCCTGCACGAGGGGCTGGCACGAACGGTCGACTGGTTCCGAACTCGGCATGCGCCCCTGTCCGGTAGCCGGTGACCCACCCGACCGGCGCCGATCGGGTCAGCCGTTGTCGGGCGGAGTCGCGTTCTCCACGTGGGAGAGCCAGGTGGTGAGCAGTCCTTCGAGCGTCGCGCTCTCGGTGGGCGTCAGCAGGCCCAGCAGGCGGCGTTCGTTGCGCATGTGGTCGGTGAACGCCCGGTCGATCAGTTCGCGGCCGGGCGGGGTGAGGGCGACGATGCGGCCGCGCTGGTCGTCGTCGGAGCGGCGGCGGGTGACGAGTCCGGCCCGTTCCAGGCGGTCGACGCGCTTGGTCATCGCGCCGGTGGTGACCATGGTGTGTGCGGCGAGTTCGCCGGGCGCGCGCTCGTAGGGCTCGCCGGCGCGGCGCAGGGCGCACAGGACGTCGAACTCCCCCTCGCTGAGGCCGTAGCGCCCGTAGACGAGGCGCAGTTCCTCGGTGAGGTGGCCGGCCAGGCGGTGCAGCCGGCCGATCACGCCCTGCGGGGAGACGTCGAGGTCGGGCCGTTCGCGGCGCCAGTCGGCCTGGATGCGGGCCACCCGGTCCGACGGTTGCGGTTCGTGCATGCGCACCATAGTAGCTTCCCGGGAAGCTATATTGCCTTCCATGGAAGCCAATCTTCGCTGGGTGGCGCTGACCGCCGCCGCACCGGTGGCCTGGGGCACCAACTACTACGTCACCCGCGAGTTCCTGCCGCCAGGCAGCCCCCTCTACGGGGCGGCGCTGCGCGCGCTGCCCGCCGGGCTCGTCCTGCTGGCCCTGTGCCGGCGGCGGCCGCGCGGCGCCTGGTGGTGGCGGTCCGCGGTGCTCGGGCTGCTCAACGTGAGCGTGTTCTTCGTCCTCGTCTACGCCGCCTCCCAGCTCCTGCCGGCGAGCATCGCCTCGACCGTCATGGCGGTCTCCCCGCTGGCGATGATGCTCATCGCCTGGGCCCTCGTCTCCGAGCGGCCCGGCACCGCCCACCTGATCGGCGCCGCGATCGGGCTCGGCGGGGTCTGCCTCATGCTGCTCACGGGGACGGGAGGGGTGAACGTGCCGGGGGTCCTCGCCTCGGCCGCGGCCATGCTGGTGTCGTCCTTCGGCCACATCCTGGCCAAGCGCTGGAACACCGGCACCGACGTGCTCGCCTCCACCGCCTGGCAGCTCACCGCCGGAGGGCTGTTCCTGCTGCCGGTCGCCGCCGCCTTCGAGGGCCCTCCGCCCGCGCTCTCCCCGTCGGCGCTCCTCGCGTTCGGCTACGTCGCCCTCGTCGCCACCGCGCTGGCCTTCGCCGCCTGGTTCGCCGGGCTGCGGCACCTGCCCGCCGGGACCGTGGGCCTGGTCGGACTGCTCAACCCCGTCACGGGCGTGCTGCTCGGCACGGCCGTGGCCGGCGAGGTGCTGACGGCCCAGCAACTGTGCGGGCTGGCGCTCGTCCTGGCCGGCGTCGTCCTGGGACGGCCCGCCCGGGGCCGCCGGGCAGCACGTCGCCTGCGGGCGGGGATCTCCAGAGCACCCGGGCCCGGGCCCGAGGCCGGGACCGGGGCCGGGGCCTCCACCGGCCTTGCCGAGGACGAGCCCGGCTCACCCCGGCCGACCGGGCACCGCTGACCTGCGTCGGTGTGGGACGCGCCGTCACCCCAGGCCGAGTGCGGCCGGGTCGGCGGCGAAGACGGTCATCCAGTGCGGGCGCAGCCGGTAGTAGACGATGTCGTTGTCCCAGTCGAAGGCGTCACGGCCGTAGAAGTCCTGGAAGTAGGCCAGCAGCTCCGGCCAGTCGGCGGCGGGCTCGTCGTCGTGGGGGTTGAGGACCTCGACGGTGCCGTGGGTGAAGACGCCCAGTTCCTCCCCGCGCATGTGCGCGGCGCTGGCGGCGGGACGGGCGGCGAGGTGGCGGGCCTTGGCGGCGGTGCGGGCGGTGCCGAAGTGCCACATGCCGTGGAGGAAGTGCCCGTCGGCGCCGCTGATCCGCGGTTCGCCCTTCGCGGTGACGGTGGAGAGCGCGAGGGTGCACATGCCGGTGAGGACGCGGGTGAGCTGCTCGGCGGTGAGCGTGCGCTCGTCGTTGACGATCGACCGCAGGTGCGCGGTGGAGCGGGAGAGAGAGGTGTCCAGGAGCGCCTGGAGGCGGTGGAGCTCGTCGGGGGTCTCGCGCATGGGGGTCCTTGTCCGGTCCGTACGTCGTGTTCGGTGCTCCCCACTGTCGCGCCGGAACCCGACACCTCCTGTCGTGTTTCGTCAGCCGCCCGGTGCGGCGGTGTGACATGCCGCTATCGGAGCAATCGGGGCCGGCCCGGCCGTCCAGCCGTCACGCTGTGCTCGCGGCCCGGACAGCCGGGCACCTCGCCAGGGCATCTCGTCAGGGCACCCCGGGGTGCGTCACCGGCCTCGGGCGTTACGGGCCGGCCGGTGCCGGCAGTGGCAGATCCGGGAGCGTCCGGCCGCTGTGACGGTCCGTCGGCAGGACGCGTGATCCGTCATCACCCGGAGCCCCACCCCACGCCAGAGCGTCAGGAGACAGCAGTGACCGGACAGCACGCCCCGGAACAGTCCCTCCCCGAAGCGGAGGCAAGACGGAGTCGGACCCGCACCGGCGCCGACCGGCGCGAGCAGTGGCGGCGGGCGGGGGTGGTGGCGGGACTGTTCATGGCACTGTCCGGCACCGGGCTGACCCCTGCGGCCGCCGCGTCGGCGGGAGCCGCGCCGGCGTTCACCCCGGCGCCGGCCCAAGGGGGCGACCCGACGTTCACGTACACCTTCACCGGGGCCCCGCAGAGCCTCACCGTCCCGGCGAACGCGGTGGTCACGATCACCGCCGACGGCGCCGGCGGCGCGGACGGCACCGGCACCCCCTGTTCCGTCACGGGCACGGCCGGGACGGGGGCACGGGTCGTCACCACCCTCCCGAAGACCACCTCCCCGACGACGCTCACCATCAACGTCGGCGGCACCGGCGGCAAGGGCTGCAACGGCACCGGCACGGGAGGCACCGGCGGGTTCAACGGCGGCGCCCCGGGCGGGGGCATCTCGGCCGTCGGCTTCCGGGCGGAGGGCCCGGGCGGTGGCGGCGCCTCCAGCGTCAGCGCGGGCTCCTTCCTGGTGGTCGCCGGAGGCGGCGGCGCGGCCGGAGGCACCGGAGGCGGCCTCGCGGGTGGGGCCGGGGGCGACGGCGGAGCGCCGGACGCCACCGGCGGCACCGCGGGGACCGCCACCGGCCCGGGGGCCGCGCCGGGGCAGGGCGGGGGCGGCGGCAGCACCGCCACGAGTACCGGAGGCACCGGCGGGGCCGCCGGCAGCGTCGCGTTCTGCAGCGCCACGGCGGGCGGGCCGGGCGGCGGGTTCTCCGGTACGGCGGTCGGTACCGGCGGCGCGGGCGGCAGCATCGACGGCGGCTGTGCCGCCACGGCCACCGGGGCCGGCGGGGGCGGCGGGGGCGGGTACTTCGCCGGCGGGGGCGGCGGCAGCGGCGCCGTCAACAACACCGGCACCGACGCGAGTGGGGGCGGGGGCGGCGGGGGCAGCAGCTTCGCCACCCCGACCGGTACCGGGACGGCCTACTCCCTGTCCACGATCGGGACGGCCAACCACAACGGCCAGGTGGTCGTCACCTACACCGTGGGCAAGCCGGTCACCACCTTCCTGACGGCGATGCCGCAGAGCACCCGGACCGGCCGGCCCGTCGTGCTCAGCGACCTCGTCTGCCCCGGCGCGGGCTCCACCACCACGCCCACCGGCACCGTCACGTTCACCGACGCCACCACCCACACCACCCTGGGCACGGGGCGCCTGTTCCTCTCCCTCGGCAGGTGCGCCGCCGCCGGGCTGGTCACCTCCTTCGGCACCGCCGGCGCCCACACCGTCACCGCCGTCTACAGCGGCGACTCGGTCTACCAGGACACCAGCGGCAGCCCCGAGACCATCACCGTGACGGTGAGCCCGTGATGGTGAGCCCGTGACGGTGAGGCGCTGACCGGAGAGCCGACGCACGGGGGCGGGGCGGCTCTCCGGCGGCACCGTCGTCACCCGGAGGCCGCACCCCCGGCCACCGGCTCGGCGGCCGACCGCGCCGGTTCGTCCTCCGGCCCGTCCCCCGCTCCGCCCTCCGTCAGGACCCGGTCGCGCAGGCACAGCGCGCAGCCGAGCGCCACCGCCAGCACGCCGAGGACCAGGACGAGGGCGGTCCGCAGGCCGTGGGCGTCGGCCAGGCGGCCGAGCGCCGGGGCGGCCAGGCCTCCCACGGACATGGCGAGTCCGAGCGTCAGCCCGCTGGCGGTGCCCGGCCGGGTGGGCAGGTAGTCCTGGGCAAGGGTCACCTGCGGGGCGAAGGGCAGGAACATGGCCAGTCCGAAGGCCACCGCGCCGGCCACGGCGACGGCCGCCGAGGGGGCGAAGGCCACGACGGCCAGGGCGGGGACGGCCAGCAGGTAGCCGGCGCGGATCGGGGTGAGCCGTCCGTGCCGGTCGCCCAGCCAGCCGCCGAGCAGGGTGCCGGCCGCCCCGGCCAGGGTGAGCAGGGTGAGCGCGGCGGCGCCGAGCCCGGTCGAGCCGTGGAGGTCGCGCTGGATGTGGAGGGCGAGCATCGACGTGACGGTCACATAGGGGACCGACCAGGCGACGGTGGTCGCGGCGAGCCGTCCGAACGCCCGCCAGTCGTCGCGGTGGGTGCTCGCCGCCGCGGCCCGGGCGGGCGACGGGGCCGACGGCGCGCGGCCCCGCTGTCGACGGCCCTGTACGGCCCAGAGCGCGGCCGTCACCAGCGCGGGGACGGCCAGCAGCCAGCCGCCGCGCAGGCCGTACGAGCCGACCACGAAGGTGACCAGGGCCGGGGCCAGCGAGGCGCCGAGGGTGCCGCCGACGGAGAACAGGCTCATCGCCCGCTGGGACTGTCCGCCGGCGATCCGGGCCTGGTGGGTGGCGGGCGGGTGGTAGGCGGCGATGCCGATGCCGGCCAGGGCGGCACAGAGCCAGGTGAGCACGTAGCCGTCGGCCATGGCCGCGCCGGTGATGCCGGCGGCGGCGGTGAGGAAGCCGGCCGGGATGAGCCAGCCGCGGGGGCGGCGGTCGACGAGCAGGCCGAACAGTGGCTGGATGACGCTGGACAGGCCGCTCGCGGCCAGGGCGATGCCGGAGACGGCGGTGTAGCTGTAGTGCCGCTGGGACATCAGGAAGGGCAGCAGTGCCGGGACGGCGCCCTGGTAGAGGTCGTTGACGATGTGGGTGCCGGTCAGGAACGCCAGCCTGCCGCGCTTCACCGGGCGCTCCGCTCGGGGCGCGCCGCCGTCTGCCGGACCTGTTCCGGTGCCGCCGCCTGCCGGTCCTGTTCCCTCACCGCCGCCTGCCGGGCCCGCTCCAGGACGGCCGCCTGCCGGGTGGCGTGGTGGCCCCAGGGCCGGGCCCGTTCCAGTTGGGCGCCGAGGGAGAGCAGCAGGCCCTCCTGGTGGAGCCGGGCGGTCAGCATCACGCCGATCGGCAGCCCGTCCGGCGTCCGGTGCAGCGGCAGGCTGATGGACGGCCGGCCGGTGAGGTTCGCCACCGGGGTGCGCGGGGTGACGGCGAGCATCCGGGCGTAGGTGCGTTCCGGGTCGTCCGGATCGACCAGTGAGCCGACCGGCAGCGGCGGCTGGTCCGTCGTCGGGCTCAGTACCGCGTCGAACCGCTCGTAGCGCCGGCAGATCGTCCGGGCGGTGGCGGTCAGCGAGGCCATCGCCGCGTACAGCCGGACCGCGTCGTGTTCCCGGCCCCGGGCGCGCAGCCAGCGGGTCAGCGGCAGCAGCCGCTCCTCCCGCTCCGGCGGGACGGGCACGGCGGCGGCCAGCACGCTCCACAGCACGGTGAAGTCCGGCAGGTACTCGCCCGGGTCGAGGGGCGGGGCCTGCTCGACCCGGTGGCCGAGGTCGGCGAGCAGGTCGGCGGTGCGGCGGCAGGCGAGCGCGGCCTCGGGGTGCCACCCGTCCGCCGGGGGCAGGATGCCGATCCGCAGGGGACCGCTGTCGCGTTCGGCGCAGGAGCGGAAGTGCCCGGTGGGGACGGCGGGCAGGGTGCTGCCGTCGCCCGGGGTGCTGCCCGTCATGGCGTCCAGCAGCAGGGCCGTGTCCAGCACCGTCCGGGCCAGCGGGCCGGCGGTGGCCAGCCCGAGGGCGTCCGTCCCGGGGGCGGGGGTCACCCGGCCGCGGCTGGGTTTGAGGCCGACCACTCCGCAGGCGGCGGCCGGTATCCGGACCGAGCCGCCGCCGTCGCTGCCCAGGGCGCCCGCCGCCAGCCCGGCCGCGACCGAGGCGGCCGCCCCGCCGCTGGAGCCGCCGGCGCCGCGGGTGGGGTCGTGGGGACTGCGCGCGGTGGCGTGGGCGGTCTCGGTGTACGCGGAGCAGCCGAACTCGGCGGCCGTGGTGGTGCCCAGCAGCACACCGCCGGCCGCCCGGAGGGCGCCGACCGCGGCGGCGTCCGTCGGTGCGACGCGGTCGTCGAAGGCGGCGGAGCCGGCGGTGAACGGCAGCCCGGCGACCGGCCAGGTGTCCTTCACCGACAGCGGCACGCCGAGCAGCGGCGGCAGCCCGGCGCCCTCCCCCGCCCCGCCGGCGGCAGCTCCCGTCCCGGCAGCGGCCAGCCGGGCCTCGGCCGCACGGGCGGCCCGGTGGGCGCCGGGCGCGTCGACCGTCCGGTAGGCGCCCAGCAGGCCGTTCAGCTCCCCGATCCGGCGCAGGTGGTGGTCGACCAGTTCGGTCGGTGAGACGGTGCGCGCGCGGACCGCCGCGGCCTGTTCGGCCAGCGTCAGGTCATGGAGGTCTGTCATGATCAGCCCCTAAGTTCTCAGGTTGTCAGGTTGTCTGAGGACTTGAGACTAGGGGCATCCCCGATCAAAAAGCAAGGCAAGCCTTACCTCGTGCGAGCGGGCC
>NZ_JBHUAF010000097.1:0-25077 GCF_042789895.1 Kitasatospora sp. NPDC056783 | reverse complement strand
GGTCGCCGAGGTCGAGGAGCGGGTCCGGCAGGGCCTGCCGACGCTGAGCGTGGTGAGCGTGACCGGGCTCGGCCCGACCCCCGCCCTCCGGCGTGCCGAGGAACTGGGCGCGCTGCACCGCCGGCCGATGTTCGACCGGCTGACGGAGCACGGGGCCGCCTGGGGTGAGGAGGAGCTGGCGGTGGACGCGATCATCTGGGCGACCGGTTTCCGGCCCGAGGTCGGCCACCTCGCCCCGCTCGGGCTGCGCTCCCCCGGCGGCGGCATCGCGCTCTCCGGCACCCGCGCCACCGCCGACCCCCGCGTCCACCTGGTCGGCTACGGCCCGTCCGCCAGCACCGTCGGCGCCAACCGGGCCGGACGCGCGGCCGTCAACGACCTGGTCGGGCTGCTCGGGGACCCGACGCTCGGGGACCCGGCGCTCGCGACCCCCGCGGGCGGAGCCCCGGTACGGGAGCCGACCGCCGTCTGAGGCTCACCGGTCGTAGTCGACGGTCACCCGGTCGGTGACCGGGCGGGCCTGGCAGGTGAGGACGTACCCGGCGGCCAGCTCCTTCTCCTCCAGCGCGAAGTTCCGGCGCATCTCCACCTCGCCCTCGGTGACCAGGGCGCGGCAGGTGCCACAGACACCGCCCTTGCAGGCGAACGGCAGGTCGGGGCGGGAGCGCTGGGCACCGTCCAGGATCGAACGGTCGCGCGGGAGGGAGAGGGTGCCGCCGCGGCCGTCGAGGACGACGGTGACCTCGCTGTGCGCGCCCGCCGGGGTGCCGGAGGAGCCGTCCGTCCGGTCCCAGTCCTCGTCCCGTTCCGGAAGCGGCTCGTCCTCGGCGTGGAACAGCTCCTGGTGCACCCGCTCGCCCGGTACCTCCAGCTCGGCGAGCAGGTCCTTCGCCCCGGCGACCATGCCGAACGGTCCGCACAGCCACCAGTGCCCGACGCTCCCGACGTCCACCAGTGCCGCCAGCAGTGCCCGTACCCGGTCCGGATCCAGCCGGCCGCTGAGCAGCTCGGCGTCCCTGGTCTCCCGGGAGAGCACGTGGACCAGCTGGAAGCGGCCGAGGTAGCGGTCCTTCAGGTCCGCCAGCTCGTCCGCGAACATCACGGTGTCGCTGCGCCGGTTGCCGTAGAGCAGGGTGACGGTGGAGCTGTGGTCGGCGGCCAGCACGGAGGCGGCGATCGACAGCATCGGGGTGATGCCGGATCCGGCCGCCAGCAGCACGTGGTCGGCGGGGACGCCGAGTTCCGGGGTGAACAGGCCGGACGGTGTCAGGACCTCCACCTCCTCGCCGGGCCGGGCCTCGCGCACCAGCCAGCGGGAGAACAGCCCGCCGGGCACCTCCCGGACGGCGATCCGCAGCGGCCCGCCGACCGGGGAGCAGATCGAGTAGGAGCGGCGCTCGTCGGCGCCGTCCACCAGCTTGCGCACGGTCAGGGTCTGCCCGGGGCGGAAGGCGTACTCCCGCGCCAGCCCGTCCGGCACCGCGAAGGTCACCGCGACGGCGTCCTCGCAGAGCCGCTCGACCCGCTCGATCCGCAGCCGGTGGAAGCTCGGGCGGCGGGCCGGGCGGATGCCGGAGGACGCCTCGCCTCCCGGGACGGACCCGGTGTCGGCTGCGGAAGCCGTGGGAGCGGCGGGGCCGGCGGGAGCGGCGGGAGCGGCGGCGGTGGGACCGACAGCGGCGGCGGGCATTCAGATCTCCTTGACGCGTTCGAACGGCTCGCGGCAGGCACGGCAGCGCCAGAGCGCCTTGCAGGCGGTGGAGCCGAAGCGGGACAGCTCCTCCGTGTCGGTGCCGCCGCAGTGCGGGCAGGGCACGGCCACCGACGTGATCGCGGTCCCGGTCCGGGTCGGGCCGAGGCTGAGCGCCACCGGGCCGGCCCCGGCAGCGGCGGTGGGCCGCGGTGGGGCGATGCCCGCCTCGGAGAGCTTGCGGCGGCCCTCCGCGGTGATCAGGTCGGTGGACCACGGCGGGTCCAGCCGCAGCCGCACCCGGACGTCCGGGTAGCCGGCCGCGCGCAACCGGCGGTCCACGTCCGCGGCCATCTCGGCGACGGCCGGGCAGCCCGAGTAGGTCGGGGTCAGCCAGGCGGTGACCGTGCCGTCGGCGCCGTCCGCCTCGACCTCGGCCAGGACGCCCAGGTCCGCCAGGGTGAGCATGGGCAGCTCCGGGTCCGGGACGGCCGCGGCGACCGCCCAGGCCAGGTCACGGGTCGTGGGGCCGGCCGTGCCCGTCCCGCCCGCCGTGCCCGTCCCGCCCGCCGTGCCAGTCACCATGTCGCCCCCGGGTGGGCCCGGGCCACCACCTGGAACTCGGCGAGCAGCGGGCCGAGCGCCTCGGTGTGCACGCCGTCGCGGCCGGCCCGGCCGAGGACGGTGGCCAGCGGCGGTACGTCCGGCACCGTCAGCCCGGCCTCGGCGAGGACGGCGGTGAGCGAGCCCAGCACCGGTTCGCGCAGGGTCGCCGGGTTGACGCCCACCCGCAGCTCCACCGGGTGCGCCGTGAACAGTTCCTCCAGCAGCGGCCAGACGGCGTCCAGCCCGGCCCGCATCCGCTCGGCGGAGTACGGCGTGCCGTCGCCGAGACGCAGCGTCCAGGCGGTGGCGTACTCCCGGTGGTACGCCAGCTCCTTGACGCCCCGGGCGGCCACCGCGGCCAGCACCGGGTCCGGGTGCCCGCTCAGCGCCTCGTACAGGGCGCCGCGCGCCGTGGAGAACAGCAGCAGCCTGGCGATCGAGTACGCGAAGTCGCCGTTCGGCGTCTCGACCAGGCGCACGTTGCGGAACTCGTGCTCCTCGCGCCAGTACGCCAGGTCGTCCTCACCGCGGCCGGTGCCGTCCGCCTGGCCGGCCCGGGTGAGCAGCAGGCGGGCCTGGCCGAGCAGGTCGAGGCCGAGGTTGGCGAGCGCGACCTCCTCCTCCAGCTCGGGCGCCCGGGTGCACCACTCGATCAGCCGCTGGGAGAGGACCAGCGCGTCGTCGCCCAGCATCTGGCAGTAGGCGGCGAGGTCGGCGCCGTCCAGGCCGGTCGGCAGGGCGGTGTCCACGCCGAGCAGCGGGTCTGCGAAGCCCGTCCCGTACGCCCAGCGGCCCTCGCCCTCGGGGCCGGGGGCGGCGTCGGCGAGGCCGAGGTAGACGTGGTCGTCCTCACCCGGGACGGCACCGGGGCCGGTGGTGGTGGACGTGGTGTGGTCGTGCACGGTGGCTCCCCCGTCAGATGTGCGGGACATCCTCGGGGATGTCGTAGAAGGTCGGGTGGCGGTAGACCTTGTCGCCGCTGGGTTCGAAGAACGGGTCGCGCTCGTCCGGCGTGGAGGCGGTGATCGCGTCGGAGCGGACCACCCAGAGGCTCACGCCCTCGTTGCGGCGGGTGTACAGGTCGCGAGCGGCGAGCAGGGCCATCCGGTCGTCGGAGGCGTGCAGCGAGCCGACGTGGACGTGGTTCAGCCCGCGCCGGGGGCGCACGAACACCTCGTACAGCGGCCAGCCGGTCTTGGACCCGGCCGGGGTGGCGCTCTGGGGCTCGGTCACTTTCCGTTCTCCTGTTCCGTGGCGGGCTGCCGGGCGTCCTGCTCCGCGGTGCGCTTGGCCGCGTAGGCGGCGGCCGCCTCGCGCACCCAGGCACCGTCCTCGTGGGCGGCCCGGCGGCGGTCGATCCGCTGGGTGTTGCAGGGGCCCTGGCCGTGGATCACCCTGGTCAGCTCCGCCCAGTCCGGTTCGCCGAAGTCCCAGCCGCCGCGGTCCTCGTTCCAGCGCAGTTCGGGGTCCGGGAGGGTGATGCCCAGGTGCTCGGCCTGCGGGACGGTCATGTCGACGAAGCGCTGACGCAGTTCGTCGTTGCTGTGCCGCTTGATCCGCCAGGCCATCGACCGGGCGGTGTTCGGCGAGTCGGCGTCGGGGGGGCCGAACATCATCAGGGACGGCCACCACCAGCGGTCCACCGCGTCCTGGACCATCCGGCGCTGGGCCTCGGTGCCGCGCATCAGCGTCATCAGCAGCTCGTAGCCCTGGCGCTGGTGGAAGGACTCCTCCTTGCAGATCCGCACCATCGCGCGGGCGTACGGACCGTAGCTGCAGCGGCAGAGCGGGACCTGGTTGCAGATCGCGGCGCCGTCCACCAGCCAGCCGATCACGCCGACGTCGGCGAAGGTGAGGGTCGGGTAGTTGAAGATCGAGGAGTACTTCTGGCGGCCGGAGATCAGCTTCTCGGTGAGCTCGGCGCGGTCGACGCCGAGGGTCTCGGCGGCGGCGTAGAGGTAGAGGCCGTGGCCGGCCTCGTCCTGGGCCTTGGCGAGCAGGATGGCCTTGCGGCGCAGGGACGGGGCCCGGGTCAGCCAGTTGCCCTCGGGCTGCATGCCGATGATCTCGGAGTGGGCGTGCTGGGCGATCTGGCGGATCAGGGTGGCCCGGTAGGCGTCGGGCATCCAGTCCCTGGGCTCGATCCGCTGCTCGGCGGCGACGACCGCCTCGAACCGGTCCTCCGGCGTCTGCGCGGGGACCGCCTCGGCCACCTCTGCTGTCACCACGGTCCCCTCTCGTGTCCTGCTCCGGCTGCTGCCCTGCTGCTCTGTCGGCCCTGCTCGGTCGGCTCTGCGCGGTCGGGCCCCGGCAGGGTGTCGACTCGGGCACCGGCCAACCGACTGACCGTTCGGTCGGTACCATTCTGCGGGGCGGGGCGGAGGGATGGCAAGGCGTGTGGGCGGATAACAGATAACGGATAACAGCTGACAGATTTCAGAATCTGTCAGCTGTTATCCGTCGGCTGTCTTCTGTTATCCGTCGGCCGTCAGCGGCTCATCTCTCGCTTCCCCCCTCCGACCCCCTCACCCCTCTCCGCGGTCGCGCAGCCTCGGCAACGGCACGGCGAGCAGCGCTGCCAGCAGGGCGATCCGGGGTGCGATCTGGTCCAGCCGGATGTACTCGTGCCGGGCATGGGCCCCGGCGCCCACCGCGCCGAAGCCGTCCAGGGTCGGAAGCCCGCGCGAGCCCGGCAGGTTGGTGTCCCCCGCCCCGCCGGCCGGGGCGCCGTCCAACTGCTGACCCAGCACCGCGGCGAGCGAACGCACGTGCCGCAGCAGCGGGTTGCCGGTCCGCTCGGGCCAGGCCGGACGGCTGGACAGCACCTCCGTACGGACCCGGGCACCCGGGCGCAGCGCGGTGAGCCGGGCCAGGTTGTCGAGCGTGCGGCGCTGCGCCTCGACGGTGGCGAACCGCAGGCCCAGCTCGGCCTCGGCCCGGCCGGCGACCACGTTGGCACGCGAACCCCCGCTGATCCGACCGGCGTTGAGCTCGGTTCCGGGCTGACCGGCGAGGTCGCGCACCCGTACCAGCTGGTCCACCAGCTCGTCGACCGCGGACACCCCGTCGTGGGCGTCGTTTCCCGCGTGCGCCTCGCGGCCGGTCACGGTGAGCCGCACCCGGCTGCTGCCGCGCCGCGCGGTCTTCAACCGGCCGTCGGGGTGCGGCGGTTCGAGCCCCAGCACCGCCACCGCGCCCCGCAGGTGGCGCTCGACCAGGTTCCGCCCGTCCGGGCTGCCCACCTCCTCGTCGGAGACCACGACCAGGCGCACCGCCCGGTGCGGACGCTCGCCCAGGTCCGCGAGCAGCGCCAACGCGCCTTCCAGGATGGCGAGTCCGCCCTTCATGTCGACCACGCCGGGGCCGGTGAGCCGGCCGTCCTGTTCGGTCACCGGCCAGTCCGTGAGGGTGCCGACCGGCCAGACGGTGTCGTGGTGCCCGACGATCAGCAGGTGCGGCAAGGACTCGTCCCGGCCCTCCCAGTCCAGCACGAGGTGGTCCCCGACCGGTCCGGGTTCCCGCCGGGCGGTGGCGCCGGTGGCGCGGAAGCCGTCGGCCAAATCCTCGGCCAGGGCGTTCAGTCTGGGCGCGTCCCCGCTCGGCGACTCGATCCTCGCCAGGTCCGCGCAGCGGCGCCGGACCGCGCCGGCGAGGGTCCGCGCGCGGGTGCTGATCGCCTGTGGCACGCCGGGCAGCGCCGTGGTGGTGGCGGGTCCGGCGGTGGCCGGCGGAGCCGGTGGTGCCGTGCTCTTCACGACGACGTTCGCCGCCGCCGCGGCCTTCGCCACCGCACTCGTCGCGGCGACGGTCTTGGTGAGGGCGGACTTCTTGAGCGCGGATTGCGCGGCCGCGGCCTTGGCGACAACGGTCGTCGCCGCGGCGGCCTTCACCGCGCCGGGCGCTACCGCACCGGCGGTTGCCGCGCCTGCCTGGGGGACGGCAGCGACAGCGCCGGTCGGAGCAGCGGTGGCCGTTGCCGCGCCCCCGGCAGCGGCGCCGGTGGCCGAGGTGGCCGAGGTGGCCGTGGCCGAGGTGGCGGTGGTGGTGGCCCCGGCGACGACGGCCTGGGCCTCACCTTCGGTGGCGGCCGGGACGGTGGACGGGACCGGGTCTGGTTCCGCCGCGGCGCCCGGCACGGCGGGCGACCCGACGATCTGGGGACTCAACGCTCGCCTCCGCGGCCGCCGCCGGTATTCAGCGGCCGTACCGGCCGGCCCGCCCCTCCCGGGCACCAGGCCCAGCCGAACCGCACCAGTCGTCCGGGATGATGGACGGCCCAGCGGTTCGGCCCATGTGGCCCAACTACGGTGGCACGGCTGGGCGGAGTGCTTGGCATCGGTGTCCTCCTCGCTCGATCCGGTGGCCCCGGTCCGCCCGGAGCCCCGTGGACGGCGGCCTCCTGACGGCGGGCGCAGTAGCCGGACCGCCGCAGGAAGCCGAGATGTGAGCCTAGAAGAACCGTTCGGTTTCCTGCGAGGTGGCCCTGCTCCCAGCGTGCCGGTACCGGGCCCCGCTTCGGACGCCGCCCGTCCGCGATCGGCACGGGCTCTCAGCGCGCGGGCCTGGATCGGCGCGCGGACGCGGTCGCCGGATCGCGCCCATCTCCACCATGGACCCGCCGCCCGAGTTCGGCAGCGCAAACGGCCAAGGCGCGTCATTTCCACGCCGGATGGGTGACAGCCGCTCAGCAGGCGATACGAACCGGGGGCACGCGGCGGCTCAGGGAAGCCCGGTTCGACGGCCACCCCGACTCCAAGGCGACGTCCGGGGAACGACCGTGTGAACAGCGGGCGGTGCCGTGCTTCGTCGAACCCCCATGTGCCCCACCGAGCCCCACCGAGCCCCGCCGAGCCCCGCCGTGCCCCGGCTGCCGCCCGGGCGCAGCGGAACGGCCGGGCGCAGCGGAACGGCCGCGGGTACGGCGGCCCTGGTGGTCCGGCGCCGAGCGCGGCCGGCCCCGGCCGCCCCCCTCTCAGCCGGCGTCGCCGACGAGGCCGGCATCGCGTGCGAGCAGGGCCGCCTGGACCCGGTTGACGACGCCGAGACCGGTCAGGATCCGGCTGACGTGCGCCTTGACGGTGCTCTCGCGCATCCCGAGCACGCCCGCGATCTCGGCGTTGGAGAGCCCGTCGGCGAGCTCGCGCAGCACGTCGGTCTCACGCGGGGTGAGCCCGGCGACCCGGTTGCGGGCGGCCAGCGACCGGGGTGCCCCGGCCCGGTGGTAGCGGTCGATCAGCCGGCGGGCGGCCGCCGGATGCAGCATCCCCTGCCCACCGGCGACGACGTGGACGGCCCGGGCGATCTCCGCGGGCGGGGTGTCCTTCAGCAGGAAGCCGTCCGCCCCGGCCGCGAGCGCCTGGTACACGTACTCGTCCAGGTCGAAGGTGGTGAGGGCGATGACCCGTGGACCGTCGGGGAGTTCGCGCAGCCGTCGGGTGGCGGCGATGCCGTCGAGCCGGGGCATCCGGATGTCCATCAGCGCGACGTCGATCCGCCGGCTGCCCGCGAGTTCGACGGCTTGCAGCCCGTCGGCGGCCTCGGCGACCACCGTGAGCTCAGGGTCCTGGGCCAGGAGGTCGACCAGGCCGAGTCGGACGAGCGCGTCGTCGTCGACCACCATCGTCCGGATCATGCGGTGTCCTTCGGTGTCTGCGTCGGCCGCCGGTTCGGCTGCCGTTCCGGTTGTCCCGGTCGGTCCGGCGCCTGCCCTGGTGGCCCGGCCGACTTCGGCTGCTTCGACTGCTTCGGCATCTGCACCCCTCGCGCTCCCTGTGTCCCTTCCTGCGACTGCCGTGCCCCCGGCGTCCCTTGCCCCGGCCGCGGCGGTGTCACTCGCCCCGGCCGCGGGGGCGGGCCGTCGCCACGGCCGGGAGTCGGCTCGGGCGGAGCCGACCCGGACACCGTCTGCGGCGGACGGTCCGGCGCGGGCAGCCGGGCGGAGAGCCGGAAGCCGCCGCTGCCGTCCGGTCCCGTGTCGAGGTGGCCGCCGAGGGCGCCGACCCGTTCGGCCAGCCCCACCAGCCCGTACCCGCCACCGGTGCCCTGCCCCTCCGGCGGGGCCTCGCCGGGGCCGTTGCGGACCTCCACCGTCGTCGCCGGCGCCCCGTAGCCGACCCGAACGGTGACGGTCGCGGCGTGGGCGTACTTTCGGGCGTTGGTGAGCGCCTCCTGGACGAGCCGGTGCACGGCCAGGCGGTGGGTGGTCGGAACGGTCTCGGGGTCTCCGGAGAGGGCGAGTTCGACCTGCTGCCCGGCCTGCGTCGCCTCGCCCACGAGCTCGGTGAGGTCACGCAGGGCGGGCGCCGGGACGCGCGCGGCGCCCACGGGCCCGGACGGGTCGGTCCCCGCGGCGGGCCGGGCCGCCGGCGGATCGGCCCGCAGCGCGCCGAGGACATCGCGCAGGTCGTCGAGCGAACGGGCGGCGGTCGTGCGCAGCAGTTCGAGGCGGTGGGTGAGCCGGTCCGGATCGGCGGCGACGGTACCGGCCCGGGCCTGGTCCCGCAGGACCCCGGCGTGCAGGACCAGGAGGCTGAGGCGGTGGGCCAGCACGTCGTGCATCTCCCGGGCGATCCGGGCGCGTTCGGCGGCCCGGGCCTGTTCGGCGCGCAGCTCGCGCTCGCGGCGTAGCGCGTCGACCTGCTCGTGCAGGGTGCGGATCAGTACCCGTCTGCCGTGCAGCCAGAGACCGACCGCCAACGTGGCGGCCTGGACGATGAGTTGGGATCCGGTGGTGCCGGCCCAGCCGACCAGCGAGTCCGCACCCGCGGCGCTGACCACCGCGATGACCGCGCCGCAGACCATCGCCGGGCCGGTCCGGCCGAGGTGAGCGAGGTGGAAGACGCTGAACAGACCGGGGTAGGCCCGGTTGAACAGCCCACCGGTGAGCACCGGCAGCACGGCCGAGGCCACCGGGTAGCGGCGGGTGAAGAGCAGCGAGAGGGAGGCGAGCGCGACGAGGACCGTGCGCGGCAGACGCAGCGGACCGTCGGAGTGCGTCCACTGGAACAGGGCTTCCTCGGTGGCGAGGGCGAGCACACCGAGCAGCAGCAGTGTCTCGCTCCAGGGACGGCGGTCCGGGCCGTACCAGCCGAGCAGGCTCCCGCGCATGACGTTCCCCCTCTTCCTCGCTCCGAAGGCCTTCCGCGCGCACGTCGCGCGTTGCGCCGCGTGCCGCCTGTTCGCCCTTGCCTGCTGCTTCTTGTTCCTCGGCCCTCGGCCCTTCGCCCCTCGGCCCTCGTTCACCGCCCCGTGTCCGTCGTCCGGCTCCCGGGCTCGATGCTAGGGGTCACCGGCCTCGGAACGCCCCCGTCCTACGGGTGACCGCACCCTCGACTTTCGTCGGGGATGCGCGCCGCTGACCGGCCGATTCACGGCGGCCCGGCTCTGCCTAGCGTCGATGGCATGACCAACGAACGCCTGCGCCGCAGCCCCGACTTCCGTGCCCCCCGGCACAGTTCGCCCGCCGGCGGAGACCTCCTGCTGTTCCTCGCAGAGGCCCTGCGCACCTTCCACGACACCGGCGCGCTGGCCCCGAGCGGCCCGGAGCTGGTGAACGCGCTGGCGGTGCCGGTCACCAGCCGCCCGAACCGTCCGATCTCGGTGCTGGAGGTCGGGGCCGGCACCGGCGTGGTGACCCGCCGACTGGCCCAAGTCCTGCGCCCGGGCGACCGGTTGCACGTCGTCGAGGCGAACCCACGGTTCGCCGAGCGCCTGCGGGATGATCCGGTGCTGGCCGCGCGCCACCCGGGGGTCGGGCTGCGGCTGTCGGCCTGCCGGGTCGAGGAGCTGCCGGAGGACGGCTCGCAGCGGTACGACGTGATCGTGTCCGGGCTGCCGTTCACCAACTTCGATCCCGCGCAGGTCCGCGACATCCTCGAGCTCTACCTGCGGCTGCTGGCACCCGGCGGCGAGCTGACGTACTTCGGGTACCTCGGTACGACGACGGCGCGCACCCTCACGGCGAGCCCCCGCCGGGGCGTCCGCCACCGCGCGGTGGTGCGACTGCTGCGTCGGTTCGAGGCGGCGTACGGCTTGGGCGAGCGCACGGTGTGGCGCAATGTGCCGCCTGCCCGCGCCTACCTGCTCCGGGCCCCGGGCGGGCGCGAGACCTGGACTCCGGCCGGGAGCGTCGCCGCCGCACCGCCGGGCGCGACAAGCGAGGCGAGCGCGACGGGCAAGGCGACGGAGCAGCCAACGGGCGGATCGACAGGCGAGTCGACGAACGGGACAGCCTCGGGCGCTCGATGATGGACCGGGGCCGGACCCGGCCCGACTCTCCGGCAGCGAGGAGCCGCAATGACCCTCTCGGTACGTGACGTGGAAGCCCGGAACCGCTTCGAGGCCTGGGAGGACGACAAGCCGGCCGGCTTCGCCGAGTACCTGCGCAGCGAGCATCTGGTGGTCTACCCGCACACGGTGGTCGACCCCGCCTTCGAGGGCCGGGGCATCGGGAGCGCCCTGGCCCGGGCCGCCCTGGACGACGCCCGTGCTCGCGGCCTGGCCGTGCTGGCCACCTGCCCCTTCATCAAGGGCTGGATGCTCCGCCACCCCGAGTACGCCGACCTCGCGTACGAGAACCGCAGTCGGGTCGCCGACTGACGGCCGCGGGCGGGCCGCCCGGAGAGCTGTCGGCTGTCCGAACAAATGACAATCGACAGATTTCAACTTTCAGATGACAGACGACAGCGAACAGATTTTGAATTCTGTTCGCTGTCGTGTCATAGTGGCACACTCGACCCCACCGCCCGACCCCGAGGACGGACCACCTGTGACCACGGACACCGCACTCACCGCCGAGCAGATCCTGATCGCGGCGGAGGACGTCCTCCGGCGGTTCGGCCCGGCCAAGGCCTCCGTCGTGGACGTCGCCCGCGTCCTCGGCGTCAGCCACAGCAGCGTCTATCGCCACTTCCCCAGCAAAGCCGCGCTGCGCGAGGCGGTCACCCGGCGCTGGCTCGACCAGGCGCACTTCGAACTGGCGGCCATCTCCACCGACGGCAACCCCGCCTCCGAGCGGCTGCACCACTGGCTGACGACCCTGTTCGCGGCCAAGCGGAAGAAGGCGCTGGACGACCCGGAGCTGTTCGCCACCTACGTGGTGCTGGTCGAGGAGAACAGCGCCCTGGTAGCCGCCCACATCGACACACTGGTCGACCAGATCTCAGAGATCGTCGCGGACGGCACGGAGCGCAAGGAGTTCAAGCTCGCCCACATCCGGAACACCGCTCGCGCCGTCTTCGACGCCACCTGCCCCTTCCACGACCCGGCCTACGCGTCCACCTGGTCCGGCCCCGGCATCGACGACCGCTTCGAGGCCGTCTGGAAGCTCGTCCTCGGCGGCCTGAAGGCGAAGTGACGCGGGCGAAGTGCCACAGGCGGACCGAGGCACACGGGGCGAGGCAGGCGGAGTGACCGCCGGCCCCACCAGGGGCGTCGGCCGGCGGAGGGAAATCCGCTCGCCGGCGCCCCGGCCGTCCGGCAGACTGCCACACACAGTTGATCTCACCTGGAGGATGACATGTGTGCGGCCGGTCCGGTCCTGGACAGCCTGGAGGGGCTCGCCCTCGGCGACGCCTTCGGAGACCGCTGGTTCTCGGTCCCGCTGGACGAGGCGCCCGCGGCACTGGCCGCCCGCCTGGCCCGACCCGCGCCCTGGCACTGGACCGACGACACCGCCATGGCGCTCGTGCTGGTCCGCCACCTGCTCGATACCGGCGAGGTCCGACCGGACGCACTCGCCCGGGAGTTCGCCGCCGAGTACACCCGTGAGTACGGGCGCAAGTACGGCCCGTCGATGCATCGGGTGCTGCGCGGGATCGGCGCCGGCGGGGACTGGCGCGCCATCACCACGAGCCAGTTCGAGGGCCAGGGCTCGTACGGGAACGGCGCCGCCATGCGGGTCGCTCCGCTGGGGGCCTGGTTCGCCGACGACCTCGACACGGTGGCCCGGCAAGCCGAACTCCAGGCGCGCGTCACACACTTCCATCCGGAGGCGGTTGCCGGCGCGGTGGCGGTCGCGCTCGCCGCGGCTCTGGCCGTCCGGAGCCGGGGCCAGAACCCGCCCGGCCGGGCCGAGTTGCTGGCCGAGGTCGCCGGACGGCTGCCGGACGGCGAGGTCCGCTCCGGACTGCGGATCGCCTCCCGGCTGCCCGAGCACACCAGCGTCCGGCACGCCGCCAACGTGCTCGGCTCGGGGGCGATGATCTCCGCCCCGGACACGGTGCCGTTCGCCCTCTGGTCCGCCGCCGGGCACCTGGACTCGCTCCCGGAGGCCATCTGGCACACCCTGGAAGGCTGGGGCGACAAGGACACCACCTGCGCCATCGCCGCCGGTGTGGTAGCCGCCCGGACCGGGCTGGAGGACGTCCCGGCCGGCTGGCTCGCCGCGCGCGAGCGACTGCCGGACTGGGTGACCGAGGCGGTCCAGGCCGCCTCCTCCGGCTGACGGCCGGGCACGCGGGGCGCTCGGCACCCTCTACGCCCTCCTCGCCCTCCGCACGGACGGCGCGGACGGCGCGCCCGGCGCGATCAGCGCCGGGCGACGAAGCGGAGCACTCGGTAGGCGAACAGCAGGACCACCGCGCCGCCGATCGCCGACACCCAGGTCGTCACGTCGAGGAAACGCGGCCGCACCGCCCCGTGCATCCAGTGCGAGACGATCCAGGTGCCGACGTAGGAGCCGGTGATGCCGATCAGGGTGCTCCCGATCAGACCGCGCTCGCCCCGCCCCGACATCGCCATCCTGGCCAGCGTCCCCGCCACCAGGCCCAGCACGATCCACTCCATCCAGCTCATCCGCCGCCCCCTGCGTCATCGGTGTGACGACCCCATCGACACCAAGGGTCCGACCGGAAGGACGTCCGAGGCCCCCGCGCCGTTTCCGGCGACCACGGGGACCGGTTCGAACCAGCCGCCCAACGGCCGCCGCTCCCTGCGGCGGACATCCCCGCCGGCCGCCTCCCCCCATGCTCCCGGTCGCCGGGAGCATGGTCAACCCGCCTTTCAGCTCCGCGAGTTGCCGAACAGCAGCCGGTAGACGATCAGCAGCACCAGAGAACCGCCGATCGCCGACACCCAGGTCGCCGCGTCGAAGAAGTGCGCGGTGACCGAGCGGTGCATGAAGTGCGACGCGATCCAGCCGCCGACGAAGGACCCGGCGATGCCGATCAGAGTGGTCACGATCAGGCCGCCCGGGTCCTTCCCCGGCAGCAGCAGCTTGGCCAGCCCACCCGCCAGCAGACCCAGCACGATCCACGCGACGATGCCCATCCGCCATCCCTTCCGGTCGAGGCGCGACGGGCCCCGTCCCGTCCGCTCTGCCCGCAAGGACGACGACCGCCCGCCACCCGGTTCCGGCGACCGCGCGACGGCGTTCGAATCCTGCCGCCGGTCGCCGCGGCGACCGGGACGCCTCGTGCGCGGCGTCCTTCCCGGAAACCGCCCACACGGAAATACTGCGGCCATGCGCATCCTGATCGCCGCCGCCGGCTCCCGGGGCGACGTGGCACCCCTCACCGGTCTCGGCGTCCGCCTGCGGGCGGCCGGACATCAGGTGGCCGTCGCCACCCACGGCACCTTCGCCGAGTCGGTCCGGGCCACAGGCCTGGAGTTCCGTCCGCTGCCGGTCGACCCGCGCGCCGAACTCGCCTCCACCGAGGGCCAGCGCCTGCTACGGGCGGGCAAAGGGCCGGGCGCCCTCCTGCAACTCCTGCGCCTGGCACGGAGATTCATGCCCGCGCTCGGCGACGGAATCGCCGACGCCACGGCCCTTGGCGCCGACCTGCTGCTGACCACCAACAGCACGAGCCCGCTCGGACAGGTCGTCGCCGAGGCGGCCGACATCCCCAGCATCGGGGTGTTCCTCCAACCCCTGGCGCCCACCCGGGAGTTCCCGCCCGCCGTCACCGGCATCCGCTCGCTCGGCCCGGTCGGCAACCTGCTGGCAGGACACGCCACCCAGGCCTCGACGGACCAGCTGTTCGCCCCGGCCGTCCACGGGCTGCGCCGCCGACTCGGTCTACCGCCGGCCGGCGTCGCCCGCGACCGCCGCAACCACCCCGTCCTGCACGGCTTCTCGCCACTGGTGGTGCCACGCCCCGCTGATTGGCACCCCGGGCTGGACGTCGCGGGCTACTGGTGGCCGGCCGAACGGCCCGACTGGCAACCCCCGGACCGGCTGCTCGACTTCCTCGCCGCCGGACCACCACCGGTCTTCGTCGGCTTCGGCAGCCTGGTCGTCCCCGACCCGGAGCGGCTCACCGCGACCATCCTCGCCGCGGCCCGCGCCGCCGGGGTACGGCTCCTCCTCCAGGCGGGCTGGAGCGATCTGGCCGCCGACGACTCGGACACCGTCCTGACCATCGGCGACGCCCCGCACGAGTGGCTCTTCCCCCGTACGGCCGCCGTCGTCCACCACGCGGGTGCCGGCACCACGGCCGCCGCCCTGCGCTCCGGGACTCCCGCCGTTCCGGTCCCCGCCCAACTCGACGCACCGTTCTGGGCCGCCCGGCTGACCAGGCTCGGTGTCTCCCCCGGCCCCGTCCCGCTGCGCTCCCTCACCGCCGCCCGCCTCGCCGCCGCCCTCCGCCAAGCTCTCGACGACCCTCGCTACCGCACCCGCGCCCAGGCCGTCGCCGTCGCCCTGGCCGCCGAGGACGGCGCGGCCAAGGTCCTCACCGCCGTCGAACGGGCGTCTCCGAACGGCTGACGGAGGACAGACGACAGGGAACAGATGACAGATTTCGAAATCTGTCATCTGTTCGCTGCCCACCGCCCACCGCCACCACCGCCACCGAGTTCGACCCGGCCGCCGGGGTGCTGCGACTGCCTGCCGCCACCGGTCCCGGTGTCGGTCATGGGCAACTCCCGCCCGCCGCGGGTGAGGTCACGGGCCGGATCAGGCCGGGCGTCACAACCGGTGCCACGAACGGGGCATCACAGCAGCGGGATGACGTCCGTCCCGTAGGCGTCGATGGTGCTCTCGATGGCGTCGTGCATGGCGTAGACGGCGAACTGGTCGACACCGAGCGAGCGGAGCTCCGCCAGTCGGGCCCGCTGCGCCTGCGCCGGGCCGATCAGACAGAAGCGGTCCACGATCTCGTCCGGGACGAAGGCGGTGTCCGGGTTCCCGGCCCGGCCGTGGTGGCTGTAGTCGTAGCCTTGGCGGCCCTTGATGTAGTCGGTGAGCGCCTCCGGCACCAGGTCGGAGTGCTCGCCGTAGTGGCTGACCAGGTCGGCGACGTGGTTGCCGACCATGCCGCCGAACCAGCGGCACTGCTCCCGGGCGTGGGCGAGCGCCTCGGGCGAGTCGTCGGCCGTGACGTACGCGGGGGCGGCGACGCAGATGGTGATCGAGTCCGGGTCCCGGCCGGCCTCGACGGCGGCGTTCCGCACCGCCTTGACCATGAACTCGGTGAGGTAGGGATCGGCCAACTGGAGGATGAAGCCGTCCGCCTGGCGCCCGGTGAGGCTCAGCGCCTTCGGGCCGTACGCGCCCATCCAGATCGGCAGCGCCGCGCCGGGCCGCACCCACGGCAGACGCATCTCGGTGCCGTCGACCTCGGCGGTGCGCCCCTCCGCCAACTCCTTGATGGCGTGCATGGCTTGGGAGAGCCGGGCGAGGGTGGCGGGGCGCCGTCCGGCGACCCGCATGGCGGAGTCACCGCGGCCGATGCCGCACACCGTCCGGTTGCCGTACATGTCGTTGAGCGTGGCGAACGTGGAGGCGGTCACCTCCCAGGTCCGGGTGGAGGGGTTGGTGACCATCGGGCCGACGGTCAGCCGCTCGGTCTCGGCGAGGATCCGGCTGTAGACGACGAAGGGCTCCTGCCACAGCACGCAGGAGTCGAAGGTCCAGCCGTGGCTGAACCCGGCCCGTTCGGCGCGGATCATCCGGTCGACGAGGAGTCGGGCGGGCGGGTCGGTCTGCAGGACGAGGCCGATGTCCATGAGGGGCTCCAGGCAGGGGGGTCGGGCCGATGGATCGCACGGATGGCATGGATCGCGAAGGGGGCAGGAAAGGGCTGGAAAGGGCGGGAAGGGCTCGAAGGGGCGCGAAGGGCTCAGGCCAGGTACTGGCAGGTGTCCCGGCGCAGGAAGGTGCCGTGGCCGGCCCGCCCCAGCCAGTCGCCGTCGTCCAGCACGACGGTGCCGCGCGACATCACCGTCCGCGCCCGGCCGGTGAGTCGGCGGCCCTCGTAGGCCGAGTAGTCCACGTTCATGTGGTGGGTCGCGGCCGAGACGGTCCGCACCGCGGTGGGGTCGTAGACCACCAGGTCGGCGTCGGCGCCCGGGGCGATGGTCCCCTTGCGCGGGTGCAGGCCGAACATCCTCGCCGGGGTGGTGCAGGCGATCTCGATCCAGCGGCGCCGACTGATGTGCCCGTCCAGCACGGCCTGGTGGAGCAGGTCCATGCGGTTCTCGACGCCCGGCAGGCCGTTGGGGATCTTCGAGAAGTCGCCCCGGCCCAACTCCTTCTGGCCTGCGAAGCAGAACGGGCAGTGGTCGGTGGAGACCACCTGGAGGTCGTTGGTGCGCAGCCCGCGCCAGAGCGCCTCCTGGTGCTCGCGCGGCCGGAGCGGCGTGCTGCACACGTACTTGGCGCCCTCGAAGCCGTCGGCGCCCTCCTCGGCGAGGTTGTCGGTGGAGAGGAAGAGGTACTGCGGGCAGGTCTCGCCGAAGACGGCGTGGCCGTCGTCCCGCGCCCGGACGAGTTCGGCGAGCGCGGCGGCGGCGGAGACGTGCACCACGTAGAGCGGGCTGCCGGCCACCTGGGCCAGCTTGATCGCCCGGTGGGTGGCCTCGGCCTCCAGCAGTTCGCGGCGGACCTCGCCGTGGTGGCGGGGGGCGGTCTTCCCGGCGGCGAGCGCCTGTTCCACCAGGACGTCGATGGCGATGCCGTTCTCCGCGTGCATCATGATCAGCCCGCCGTTGACGGCGCCGCGCTGCATGGCGCGCAGGATGCGGCCGTCGTCGCTGTAGAAGACGCCGGGGTAGGCCATGAACAGTTTGAAGGAGGTGGACTCGCCGGAGTCCACGAGGGCGTCCATCTCCCTCAGCACGCCGTCGTTGACGTCGGAGACGATGGTGTGGAACGCGTAGTCGACGGCGCAGTTGCCCTCGGCCCTGGCGTGCCAGGTGTCCAGGCCCTCGCGCAGCGAACCGCCGACCGGCTGGACGGCGAAGTCCACGATGGTGGTGGTGCCGCCCCAGGCGGCCGCGCGGGTGCCGGTCTCGAAGGTGTCGGAGGCCGCGGTGCCGCCGAACGGCAGCTCCATGTGGGTGTGGGCGTCGACGCCGCCCGGGATGACGTAGTGGCCGGTGGCGTCGATGACGGTGTCGGCGGTCCAGGCCTCGGCGGCGTGGCTGCCGGTGGCGGCGAGGGCGGCGACGTGCTCGCCTTCGATCAGGACGTCGGCGTGGAGTTCCTCGGTGGCCGTGATGACGAGGCCGCCGCGGACGACGGTGCGCCGGTGCGGGTCGCGGGTGGTCATCGCCCGGTTCCTCACGCCTCGGCGAGCGGTCCGTAGGCGTCGGGTCGGCGGTCCCGGTAGAACGCCCACTGCCGGCGGACCTGTTCGATCAGGCCGAGGTCGAGGTCGCGGATGACGAGTTCCTCCTCCTTGTCGGAGGCGACGTCGCCGACGAACCGGCCGAGCGGGTCCACGAAGTAGGAGGTGCCGTAGAAGTCGTTGTCGCCGTACTCCTCGGTGCCGACACGGTTGATCGCGGCGACGAAGTACTCGTTGGCGACGGCCGCGGCGGGCTGTTCGAGCTGCCAGAGGTAGCCGGACAGGCCGCGGCTGGTGGCGGAGGGGTTGTAGACGATCTGCGCGCCGGCCAGGCCCAGCGCGCGCCAGCCCTCGGGGAAGTGGCGGTCGTAGCAGATGTACACGCCGATCTTGCCGACGGCGGTGTCGAACACCGGCCAGCCGAGGTTGCCGGGCTTGAAGTAGTACTTCTCCCAGAAGCCCTTGACCTGCGGGATGTGGTGCTTGCGGTACTTGCCGAGGTAGCTGCCGTCCGCGTCGATCACGGCGGCGGTGTTGTAGTAGACCCCGGCCTGTTCCTCCTCGTAGACCGGGACGACCATCACCAGCCCGAGTTCGCGGGCGAGGTCGCGCATCCGGCTCACGGTCGGGCCGTCCGGGACGGCCTCGGCCCAGCGGTAGTGCTCGGCTTCCTGCACCTGACAGAAGTACGGGGAGTTGAAGACCTCCTGGAAGCCGATGATCCGCGCGCCCTGGGCGGCGGCCTCGCGGGCGTACCCCTCGTGGAGGGCGATCATGCTCTCCTGGTCACCGGTCCAGCGGGTCTGGACGAGCGCGGCACGGACGATCTGCGACATGGGTACCTCCGCAACTCCGCGGTCCGGCCGTGCGGTCGGCCCGCGGTCGAGGGTTGACGGGGCGGGTCTCACCGGCGGGTCCCGCTCGGGGAACCGCAGGATCTACGTGCGTAGAAAGCGATCTCTAGACCGTAGGCCCGGCCTCGGTGGCCTGACAATACGTTGGTGCGAACGCGTCCGAGGCGATCTCGTCGCGCGGACACGCGGGCGGCCCCGGGTGCGATGGGAGGTTCATGTACCCCGGGGGTTCCCTGCTTACTCGTCCGAGTGAAAACGGGCAGCCACGATGACGGCGGCGGGAACCGGCCACCCGGGCCGCCGGCCACCACCGCCCCGGTTTGACTTCGCCAGGTTCGCTCGGGAAAGATCCGGCACATGGAATCCGGCGCCACTCTGGTCTGCCGCCTGCACGTCGATCTGCGACGCCAGGCGAGTTCCATCTGTGCCTGTTGACCTTGTCCTTCCCCGCCGGTCCCGCCCTGTGACGTCTGCCAGGGCCCGCGCCGCGCACCCGCACCCGCAGTCCTGACTCCCGCCCCGCCCCGGCGCACCCGTGCGTGCCGGGCCGCTCCGCCGGCCCGCGCCCGTTCACCGCCGTCGGACGCCGGGCGCCATCCCCGACGTTCCCGCCGCACCCGAGGACGCCCTCATGAGCCTGAGCCCGAGTCCGACCACCGATCCCGCCACCACGCCGGGCACCACCGCCACCACGCCCGCCACCGCCACCGCCACCGCCACACCCGGCCCCACGAACGGCGTCACGGCCGGCGCCACCGCCGACCTCACGGACAACCCCACGAACGACGCCGCACCCGGGAGCCCGGCGAGCGCCCCCGAGCCACCACCCACACCGCCCACCGGGGACACCCGCGCCCCGCTCACCCCCGGCACCCTGCGGACCATCGTCCGCGAGCTGGCCGAGCGGCCCGAGGAGTGGATCCACCACGTCCGCCTCTCGACCGACGAGCGCTGGTACCGGCGGCTGGCCGCCGACGAGGACCACGAGGTGTGGCTGATCAGCTGGCTGCCCGGCCAGTCCACCGGCTTCCACGACCACGGCGGCTCGCGCGGCGCCTTCACCGTCGCACTCGGCGAGCTGGAGGAGCTGTCCCTCGGCGGCCCCGATCAGGGTCTGCTGATCCGCCGGATCCCGGCCGGCACCACCCGGGCCTTCGGCCCCGAGTACGTGCACGACGTGCGCAACACCGCCGTCGGCCCGGCCGTCACCCTGCACGCCTACTCGCCGCCGCTGAGCTCGATGGCGCACTACGACCTGCGAGCCGGTGGGCTCGTCCGCACCTCGGAGGAAGGACCGGAGCAATGGTGACCACGATCGACGACCTGGTGGAGCGCGCCCGGGAGGGCGTCCACCGACCGCGCGCCCGCGAGGCCTACCAGGCCCAGCTGGACGGCGCGCTGCTGGTGGACATCCGTCCGGCGGCGCAGCGGGCGGCCGAAGGGGAGATCCCCGGCTCGCTGATCATCGAACGCAACGTGCTGGAGTGGCGGCTCGACCCGACGGGCAGTCACCGGATCGCCGAGGCCTCGGGCTACGACGTCGAGGTGATCGTGGTCTGCTCCGAGGGCTACGCCTCCAGCCTGGCCGCGGCCTCGCTGCGCGAGCTGGGGCTGCACCGGGCGACCGACCTGGACGGCGGCTTCGTCGGCTGGGCGGCCGTCGGCCTGCCGACCCGTCAGAGCGGCTGAGCCCCGCCTGACGAAGTCCGCCCCTGACGTGCGCGCCGGACGGTAAATCAGAGACAGAGAATGATGTAGGTCATAGTCTGATCAGAGTTTCCGCCGGTCCGAAGCCGGGCAGCCACGCGGGCGGAGGAACGCCCGGACGATCGAGTCCGACCAGCACCGCGACCACCCGCGGCGGCGGTTCGTCGCCGACCCGCCGAGAGAACCGAACGACGACCGACCCAGGCGCCGCCTCCCCGGGGCGCCCTGACGAGGAAACTCCCTGTGATCAGATTCGAGGGCGCCGGAAAGCGCCACCCCGACGGAACCATCGCCGTCGAGGGCCTGGACCTGGAGGTCCCGACCGGACGGATAACCGTCCTGGTCGGGCCGTCCGGCTGCGGGAAGACCACCCTGCTGCGCATGGTCAACCGGATGGTCGAGCCCACCTCGGGCCGGGTGCTGCTGGACGACACGGACGTCGCGGAGCTGGAACCCGCCAAGCTCCGTCGCGGCATCGGATACGTGATCCAGCAGGCCGGACTCTTCCCGCACCGCAAGGTGATCGACAACATCGCCACCGTCCCCTACCTGCTCGGCTGGGACCGCAAGAAGGCCCGCACCCGCGCCGCCGAACTGCTCGAACTGGTCGGACTCGCACCGGAGACCGCCAAGCGGTACCCGTTCCAGCTGTCCGGCGGCCAGCAGCAGCGGGTCGGCGTGGCACGCGCGCTCGCCGCCGACCCGCCGGTGCTGCTGATGGACGAACCGTTCAGCGCGGTCGACCCGGTGGTGCGGGCCGGGCTCCAGGAGGAACTGCTGCGGCTCCAGTCCGAGCTGCACAAGACGGTGCTGTTCGTCACCCATGACATCGAGGAGGCCGTCCGGCTCGGCGACCAGGTGGTGGTGCTGCGCGAGCACGGCCGGATCGCCCAACTCGCCGACCCGCACACGCTGCTCACCACTCCCGCCGACGAGGGCGTGGCCGCCTTCCTCGGCCGCGACCGGGGCCTGCGCGGCCTCGGCCTGCGCCCCGCGAGCACCGTCGGGCTCCGCCCGCTGGCCGGCGGACTCCGCTACGGCGGCTGGGAGTTGGCCCTGGACGACGAGCGCCGCCCGATCGGCTGGATCGACCGCGACGCCGTCAGCGCCGAGCCGCACCCGGTGGCCGGCTTCCGCCCGGAGACCGACACCCTGCGCACCGCGCTGGACGCGGCGGTGCTGTCCCCCGCCGGCGTCGCGGTCGCGCTGGACGCCGACGGCCGGGCCACCGGCACCGCGAGCCGCGAGGCCGTCCTCGCCGCGCTCCGGCCCGGCCCTTCCGGTTCGCCGAGCGTCTCCGGTTCGCCGGACGCCGACGGGACCGTCAGCACGGTCAAGCCCGATGCCACGGCCGGGCCCGACGCGGAGGAGCGGACGGACGGAGCCGATGGTGGACGATGAACCGATCGTCCGCTGGTACTGGATCGGTGACCACGTCGGCTACCTCGGCCACCTGCTCGCCGACCACGCCGTGATCGCCCTCGTCCCCGTACTCATCGGCCTGCTGCTGGCCGTCCCGCTCGGCCTGGCCTGCGCCCGCTTCCCCCGGCTGTACCAACCGCTGTCCGCGGTGTTCAACATCGTCTACGCGCTGCCCTCGCTGGCGGTGTTCGTGGTGCTGATCCCGTACACCGGCCTCGCCACCCAGGCGACCGTGATGATCCCGCTCACCTTCTACGCCCTGGCCGTGCTGCTGCCGACCACCGTGGACGGGCTGCGCGCCGTCCCGGACGCCGTCCGGCAGGCCGCCACCGCGATGGGGTACGGGCCGTGGCACCGGCTGACCTCGGTCGAGCTGCCCGCCGCCGTGCCGTACCTGATCGCCGGTCTGCGCGTCGCGGCGGTGTCGAGCATCTCGCTGGCGAGCGTCGGCGCGCTGGTCGGGCGCGGCGGGCTCGGCTACCTGTTCATCGACGGCTTCCAGCGCACCTTCCCGACCCCGATCGTGGCCGGCATCGTGCTGATCGCCGTCCTGGCGCTGGCCGTCGACCTGCTGCTGGTGGCCGCCCGGCGACTGCTCGCGCCCTGGGCCGTCCGGGAGAAGGGAGCGGGTTCGTGAACTGGCTGGACTGGCTGAGCGACTTCTTCACCGCGCCGGAGCGCCTGAGCGGGCCGGACTCGATCGTCCACCGGGTCTCCGAGCACCTGCTGTTCTCCGGCGAGGCCCTGCTCTTCGCGACGCTGGTCGCCGTCCCGCTCGGGCTGCTGATCGGCTACACCGGGCGCGGCGTCACCGTGGTGACCGCGTTCGCCGGCGCCGCCCGCGCCCTGCCCACCCTGGGTCTGGTGACGCTGGCGGTGCTGCTGGCCGGAGTCGGCGACACCGCCGTCCTGATCCCGCTGGTCGCGCTCGCCGCGCCACCGCTGCTGGTGGCCGCCGTCGAGGGGGTGCGCGGCACCGACCCGGACGTCCGGGACGCGGCGCGCGGCATCGGGCTGACCCACCCGCAGGTGCTGTGGCAGGTCTGCCTGCCCTCGGCCGCGCCGACGCTGCTGGCGGGCTTCCGCACCGCGACCGTCCAGGTGATCGCGACCGCCACGGTGGCCGCCTACGTCGGACTCGGCGGACTCGGCCGCTACGTGATCGACGGACTGGCGACCCGCCAGTACGCCGTGACGGTGGGCGGCGCGCTGCTGGTGGTGCTGCTCGCGGTCGCCGCTCAGCTGTTCTTCGCCCTGCTCGCCCGGTTCGCGCTCCCGGCCGGGGTGCGCGCCCAGCGGCGGGCCCACTGAACCCCTCATCCCTCCCCTCCCACCCCGGAAGGACATCTGTCACCATGTCGACAATGCAGAGAAGCCGCCGTGCCGTCGTCCTCGGCACCCTCGCCGCGCTCGCCCTCGGCGCCACCGCCTGCGGCTCCTCCGGCGACAACCCGCTCGGCGGGGGTCCGAGCGCCACGACCTCCGCGGGCGGTTCGGGCGGTTCCGGGTCGACCGTGGTCGTCGGCTCGGCGAACTTCCCGGAGAACGTCCTGCTCGGCTCGATCTACTCGCAGGCGCTCAAGGCCAAGGGCGTCAAGGTCGAGGAGAAGTTCAACATCGGCAGCCGCGAGGTGCTCTACGGGCAGCTGCAGAGCGGCAACCTGACCGTCCTGCCGGAGTACAACGGCTCGCTGCTCGCCTACCTGGACGCCAAGACCACCGCCGTCACCACCCAGGACGTGAACGCGGCCCTCACCAAGACGCTGCCGGCCACGCTGGGCATCCTCGACTCCTCCCCGGCCGAGGACAAGGACTCGCTCAGCGTCTCCCAGGAGACCGCCGACAAGTACGGCCTCAAGAGCATCGCCGACCTCGCCGCCAAGGCGGGCGAGCTCACCATCGGCGGGCCCCCGGAGTTCAAGAGCCGCCGCGAGCAGCAGCTCAAGGACGTCTACGGGCTGACCTTCAAGGAGTGGAAGCCCACCGGCGACGCCACCGCGAACGCGCTCAAGGACGGCAGCGTCCAGGTCGGCAACGTGTTCACCACCGACCCGAAGATCGTCCAGTACAAGCTCGTCCCGCTGGCCGACCCGAAGGACATCTTCGGCGCGCAGAACGTCACCCCGCTGGTCAACAAGGCAGGCGTGGACGCGACCGCGACGGCGGCGCTCAACGCGGTGTCGGCCAAGCTCGACACGGCCGGGCTGACGGCGCTGATGAAGCGGGTGTCGGTGGACAAGGAGGACCCGTCGACGGTCGCCAAGGACTGGCTGAAGTCCAACGGTCTCGGCTGACCGCCGAGGTCCGAGGTCCGACGGCCGGGGTCGGGGACCGCAGCTCGACGGCCGCTGCTCGACGGCGGGGGACGTGAACGCGGCGGCCCGGAGGAGCTTCCTCCGGGCCGCCGCCCGCCGTCGCGGAGATCCTTCCCCCCGCCGGAGGGACCTTCCCTTCCATGCCGCGAACATGACACTCTGAGCGCCATGCGCACTCGTCTCCTCGCCGCCACCCTCACGGCACTCGCCGCGGTGAGCCTCGCTGCCTGCTCCAGCTCCGGGGCGGGCTCGGACAAGGCCACCTCCGCGGCGGGCTCCCCCACCACCTCCGCCACCTCGGCCGCCACGCCCTCCGGCGACGCCACCGCGCCCGGCGCCACCACGCCCGCCGCACCGGCGCCCGACCCGGCAGCCTCCACCGCCGACGGCGCCACCGGCGCACCCGCCCCCGACGCCGGCGCTTCGGGAGCCCCGGCGCCGGCCAAACCCGCCCCGCCCGCCGACGCCGGACTTCCCACCAAGCCGGGTACCGACCTGACGGCCAAGCTGGTCGCCGCGCTGGACGCGATCGACCCGGCGATCGTCGGCGGCAAGCCCGACCAGGCCGTGGACCGGGCGCGCAGCCAGTGCCAGTCGATGTACCAGTTCCCCAAGGACAAGCAGAAGTTGGCCGATCTGGCCAACCAGCGCTTCACCTCCGCCGACCACCCGCAGGGTTTCGGCGCGGAGGCCGCCGCGAAGATCAACGAGGCGCTGCTCGCCACGCTCTGCCCGCCGGCGCGCTGATCCGTCCCGCGCGCCGTGGCGCCGACGCCCTGGTGCCAGGGCGCCGGTTCCTGCGGCACCATGTCCTGCGACACCATGTTCCGCGACACCATGGACCGCCCGGTGTCCTGAGCGCCGGGCCACCGTGGCCGCGCCCCTTCCGAGGGGGGGCGGCCCCCGCCCTCTAGTTTGCCGACCCCGTCGCCCGCCCCCCGGGCCGCCCCCCCGACCCGCGCGACACCCCCCCC
>NZ_JBHUAF010000096.1:0-25111 GCF_042789895.1 Kitasatospora sp. NPDC056783 | reverse complement strand
GGACCCGGGGCCTTCCGGCTGCCGGAGGGCGTGGTGCGCGGGGCCGTCGGCCCCGGTTCAGGCGCGGCCGAGCAGGGCGAGGGCGGTGCCGACGGCCTCGCGCAGCAGCAGGTACGGGCCGTGCGCCAGCGGGCCGTCCGCGCCGAGCACGGCGGCCGGGGCGTCGGCCCGGCGGGCGGCGAGGGCGGAGCGGACGGTGTGGAAGCCGTTGGTGACCACCGTGCAGCGGTAGCCGGGGCGCTCGGCGGCCATCAGGGCGGCGCTGAACCGGAGGTTCTCGGCGGTGTTCACGGCCCGTTCCTCGCGCCGGATCCGCCCGGCGGGGACGCCCCGGGCGACCAGGTAGCGGGCCATCGCGGCGGCCTCCGTGCACTGCTCGTGCGGCCCCTTCCCCCCGGTCACCAGGACCAGCGGGGCGTGTCCGGCCCGCTCCTCGGCGGCGAGGCGCTCCAGCGCGGCGTCCAGTCGGGCCGCCAGCGGGGGCGCCGGCTCGCAGCCGTCCAGCGCGGCGCCCAGGACCACCAGGTAGTCGGCGCCGGCGGGGGCGCGCCGACGGCGCTGGTACAGCGCGAGGCCGAGGAAGCCGAGCAGCCAGAGCGGGACGCACCCGCAGAGCAGGACGGCGACGATCAGCAGGACGTGCATGTCTGTTCGAACGCATTCGGCGGAACGCTCGTTCCGGGGCGCCCGGAACGAGCGTTCTCGTACGGGGAACGGGGTTCCGGGACGGGAACGGCGGAACCCCCGTTCCGGAGGGGCTTCCGGGAACGGGGGTTCCGTGTCGGGCGGTGGGCCGCTCAGCCGCCGACGGCGTCGGCGGCCGGGACCGGGCCCGCCCCCGCCCCCGGGCGCTGGTCGCGCTTGTGCAGCGAGGCCAGGTAGGCGTTGTACGCCTCCAGCTCGGCGTCACCGGTGCGCTCCTCGGAGCGGTCGCGACGGCGGGCGTGCCGCTGCTCCGAGCCCATCCACTGGTAGACCAGCGCGATCAGCACGATCGCGGTCGGGATCTCGCCGAACGCCCAGGTGATGCCGCCGGCCAGCTTCTGGTCCTCCAGCAAGTCGGTTCCGGGCGGCGCGCCCTCCACGGTGAAGGTGGTGACCAGCGGGTGGACGGCCATCATCACCGCCACGCCGAAGAAGGCGTGGAACGGCATCCCCATGAACAGCTCGATGATCCGCATCACGTGGCCCGGGCGGTGCGGGCCCGGGTCCACGCCCATGATCGGCCAGAAGAAGGCCAGACCGGTGAGCAGGAAGTGCACCATCATGAAGATGTGCCCGACGCGGTACTGCATCAGGAAGTCGAACAGCGGGGTGAAGTAGACCCCGTACAGACTCGCGATGAACATCGGGATGGTGAACGCCGGGTGCGAGATGATCCGCACGTACCGGCTGTGCAGCAGCGCCACCAGCAGCTCGCGCGGCCCGCGCGGACGGCCCTTGCCGGCCGGGCGCAGCGCCCGCAGCGCCAGCGTGATCGGGGCGCCGAGCAGCAGCAGGATCGGCGTCAGCATGGAGAGCACCATGTGCTGGATCATGTGTGCGCTGAACAGCACCATGCCGTAGTCGTTCAGCCCGCTGCAGGTGACCAGCAGGAGGCTGGCGACACCGGCCGCCCAGCCGACCATCCGGCCGACCGGCCAGCGGTCGCCGCGCCGGTACAGCCGGACCACGCCCGCCGCGTACAGCCCCAGGATCACCAGCCCGCCGAGCAGGAACACCCAGTCCGGCGACCAGGTCCAGACATTGGACAAGGTGAACGGGCCTAGCTGGGTCATCCCGCCGTGGTGGTGCATTCCTGACATTCCGTCGCCCATCGGCGGGTCCTGCTTTCCGTCCTCGTGGTCCCTGGTGCGGGTCCGGTTCGCCCCTTTTTGCTTGACACACAGCCTAGGCGGGCCTTACCCCGGCCCGTCCCCCCACCCCCTCCGTACGGGTGGCTCCCCGCCGCTGGGCCGGGCGGCCGGACCGACCGGCCGGTCGGCAGGGGGCCCGGAGAGGGCCACGCGCCGGCGGCCGGCGGGTACGTGCCGCGCCCCGGGCCGCCAGGCCGTGTCCCACCGTTCCCGCCGGGCGCGCGAAGCGAATCGTGAGATGCGGCCTAGTGGGCGGCGGCCAGCGGTCCGCGGAGGGCGCCGTCCAGTTCCGGGAGGGCGAGCAGGATCGGCAGGTCGAGCTGGGTCACCTCGTGGAGCTGGACGTCGGTGCTGTAGGAGCGGCCGCCGCGGGCCCGGACCGCCCAGCCCGTGCCGACGAGTCTGGGTGGGAGGATCCGGGCTCTGGGGCGGTCGTCGGCCGTGGACACGGCGGCGGCCCGGATGAACCACAGGCCGTCGGGGACGTCGAGGCGGAACGGACGGGCCTCGTCCAGGATGTCGCAGGCCTGCGGGTACCCCTCGACGATCGGGGTGTTGAACGCGCCCACGTAGACCCGGACGGGGCCGACGTCGGTGGGGAAGTAGAGCTGTCCGGTGACGGTGGACAAGCCGTGGCCGGTCCGGGCGGCCGGCGGGGTGAGCGGTGGCAGGTCGTTGTCCTGGGCCAGCGAGCGGTAGCGGGTCGGTGAGACGCCGACGCTGCGGGTGAACCGGCTGGTGAAGGTGCCGAGGCTGTTGTAGCCCACGCGGTAGGTGATGTCGGTGACGCTGGCCGGGGTCTCCAGCAGGTGCCGCTTGGCCATGAACAGCCGGATCGCGGTGAGGAACCGGCCGGGAGACGTCCCGGTCAGCTCGTTGAACATCCTGGAGTAGTGGAATTTACTGTAGGAGGCGGTTTCGGCCAGCTGCTCGAGGGAAAGCGGGTCCGCGTAGTTCTGCCACATCGTGTCTATGCTGCGCTCTATCGCCACCGCAATAGGCATCCGGATAACCCCCACCTGTACTCGTTGGTAACTCGCGTGCTTTACCTGTGATCGGTGAATCCCCCGAGCCTTCGCCCGGTCTACGCGGGGTTGCGGGTCGGCGGTTCCGGCGCGCGACGGGTGACGTCGCCCGGTCCGTGTGTAGTGACCGCCGCGGAGTCTCGGCGACCTGGTGGCTCCCTCATCCGATGCGATGCTCCCGGGGTTCGTCGGAACCGGCCGAAGGCGCTCCGGCCGGTTTTGGCGCAGACACATCGTTTTGCGGTGGGATGACTTTCGCACCTTCTGGATTGCGGTGTGGCCGGTGTGGAACGCCCTTCTCCGGTGCGGCGACCTATTCGCCCCCGATTGTCCGGGGTCGGTCATCGGCGGCACGTATGGAGAAGCGCGCGCGGGGCCCCGGTTCGGAAAATGAACGCGGGATCCGATTGACCGAGCCTCGACAAGGAAGGAAATGTCCACATGACCGCAATGCAGGACGTCTGCGCCGACCTGGAGACGGAAGGCGAGGCGCTCGCCCGGCTGGTGGCGGACCTGACCCCCGGGCAGTGGGACGCGCCTACCCCGGCCGCCGGCTGGACGGTCCGGCACCAGGTGGCGCACCTGGCGTCGGTCAGCCGTCTGATCGAGCTCGGGCTGCGCGACCCGGCCGCCTTCGAGGCCGAGACCGCGCCCGTCCGGGAGGACTTCGAGGCGGGCATGGCGGACACGCTCGCCGAAGGACTCGCCGAGCCCGTCCCCGAGCTGCTGCGCCGCTGGGCCGGGCGGCGGGCCGCCGTCGTCCGGGGCCTCGCCGCGGTGCCCCGCCGTGAACCGGTGCCGTGGCTGACCGGTCCGCTGCCGGCCGGTGTGCTCGCCGCCGTCGCGCTGATGGAACTGTTCGCCCACGGCCAGGACCTCCACCGGGCCCTGGACGTCCCCTACGCCTTCACCGACCGGATCGGTCACATCGCCTTCCTCGGCACCAGGACCCGGGACCTGGCCTACCCCGCCCGCGGCCTGGAGCCCCCCGCCGAGCCCTTCCGGTTCGAGCTGACCGGACCGTCCGGCGTCTCCTGGGCCTTCGGCCCCGAGGACGCCGAGCAACGGATCAGTGGCCCGGCCGCCGACTTCTGCCTGCTGGTCACCCGGCGCGGGCACCGCGACGACCTCGCGCTGACCGCTGTCGGCGCGGCGGCCGACCACTGGCTGGGCATCGCCCAGACCTACCTCGGGCCGCCCGGCGCGGGCCCCGGCCGAATTGGGCAATATCGCGTATAGATCGTCCACCTGGCGGCTGGTTTCCTCGCTGTCGGGCCGGTTCGGCCCGCCCGACCCGAGGGACCTGGAGGCGCCGTGCCAGAACAGCGGACGAGTCGGTGGCTGCTCGCCGGACGGGCCTGTGCCACCGCGTCGATCGTCACCGGGCATCTCGTCGCGGCCCTGCCGCAGCTGGTGACCCGTGGCCGCCGGGCCCGCCTGGCGGACCGGGCGCCGAGGCTGCTGACCGCGCTGGGCCCGTTCTTCGTCAAGGCGGGGCAACTGGTCAGCACCCGCCGCGACCTCCTCCCGGAACGGTGGTGCGACGCGCTCGCCGAACTGTCCGACGAGGTGCGCCCGCCGCGCCGCGCCGCGGTGGTCCGGACCCTCGCCGAGTCCGGATTCGCCGACGCCTTCGCCGAGTTCGAGTGGGAGCCGGTGGCCTGCGGAAGCATCGCCAGCGTTCACCGAGCCCGGCTCGCCGACGGCACCGAGGTCGCCGTCAAGGTGCAGCGGCACGGCATCCGCCCGGTGCTGGAGGCCGATCTGCGGCTGGCCCTGCTCGGCGCCCGCGCCGGGCGGGTGGTGCCGCGCATGCGGGACCTGCCCGCCGAGGAGATGATCGGCCAACTCGGCGGCGCCGTTCTTCACCAGCTCGACTTCACCGCCGAGCGGGACTCGCTGTCGCTGCTGCGCGCCAACCTCGCCGGCCACACCGACCTGCGGATTCCGGCGCCGGTCGACGGCCTGTGCGGGCCGAGGGTGCTCACCATGGAGTTCATCCCCGGCATCGGCCGCTTCCGGCCGCTGGGCATGACCGTGGAGCGCCGCCGGGAGGTGGTCCGGGACGTGCTCCGGGCCGTCTACCGGATGCTCTTCGTCGACGGGCTGGTCCACTGCGACCTGCACCCGGGCAACCTCTGCCTGGACGGCGAGGGCCGGGTGGTGGTCCTCGACGCCGGGTTCGTGGTGCGTCTGCCCGACCCCGTCCGGCGCTCCTTCGCGGGCTTCTTCCTCAACATGGCGCAGGGCAACGGCCCGAAGTGCGCCGACATCGTCCTGGACAGCGCCGCGCGGCTGCCCGGGGACCTCGACCGCGAGGGCTTCCGGACCGCCGTGACGGCCCTGGTGGACGAGGCCGCCGGGGCGCTGTCCGCGGACTTCGAGCTCGGGGCCTTCGCGCCCCGGCTGTTCAAGCTCCAGCGGGACTTCGGAGTGTTCGCCGCGGCCGAGTTCGCCTTCCCGCTGCTGTCGCTGCTGGTGCTGGAGGGGATGATCAAGGAGTTCGACTCCGAGGTCGACTTCCAGGCGGAGGCCGTCCCCGTGCTGATGGCCTCCTTCGCCAAGGACGTCCAGGTGGACGCCGCGCGCCGCACCGGCGCCGTCCCCGGTGAGCCGCCCGTCGGCTGACGGGCGGCCGCCCGCACGCCTACCGCCTCCACCACGTACCGCCCCGCACGCGTACCGCCCTTGTCGCGTACCGCCCGTACCGCGGGCACCGCGCGTTCCCGTCCCGTCCGTTCGGTAGCAGAGGAGTCACAGATGTCCGTGGTCGGAACGACGGGGGGCGGCACCGGCCGGTCCCCGCGGGGCGGAGGGTTCACCCACCCCATCGCCTTCTGGACCGGTGCGCTGACCAGCACGGCCGGCGTGTTCCTGCACCTGCCGATGTACTTCGGCTCGCGGGACATGGGCTACCACATGGCCGGGATGGCCCCCGACGCGCCCATGGTCATCGGCATGGTGATGATCGTCGTCGGCCTCGGCCTGAGCTTCTACGGGGTGGTGCCCCGGGCGGGCCGGTCGATCAGCCGCAACGCCCGCCGGATCAGCGTCCGCGCGCTGGACGACGCCCCGCTGCGCGCCCCGCACGTCGCGCTGGCCCTCGCCATGGCGCTGGCCGTCACCATCGACGTGATGAAGCCGACCGCGCTGGCCTTCGTCGCCCCCGGCATGGCCGCCGAGTACGGACTGCGCTCACCGGCGAACCCGCACGGTGACGTCCCGGTCTCCTGGCTGCCGCTGTTCGGCATCACCGGCACCGTGCTCGGCTCGTTCCTGTGGGGCTGGCTCGGGGACCGGATCGGCCGCCGGGCGTCGATCATCATGGCCGGCATGCTCTTCGTCACCACCTCGATCTGCGGCACCATGCCCGGCTTCGGCTGGAACCTGGTGATGTGCCTGGTGATGGGGATGAGCGCCGGCGGCATGCTGCCGATCGCCTTCACCCTGCTCGCCGAGACCATCCCCTCCAAGCACCGCGGCTGGCTGATGGTGCTGATCGGCGGGGACATCGCCGGGGCGTACGTCATCACCAGCTGGCTGGCGGGCTGGCTGACGCCGACCTACAGCTGGCGCGTCCTGTGGCTGGTCGGGCTGCCCAGCGGGCTGGTGTTCATCGCCCTCAACCGGTGGATCCCCGAGTCGCCGCGCTTCCTGCTGGCCAGCGGCCGACAGGCGGAGGCCGAGCAGGTGATGGCCCGCTACGGCGCGGTCGCCCGGGAGATCCCTGAGCAGGAGGTCGAGCCGGGCCGGGAGGTCGACCGCGGTGGAACGTTCCTGCTCTTCCGCCGCCCGCTGGTCGGCCCGACCACCGCGATCACCGTCCTCGGCCTCGGCATCGGGCTGATGACCTACGGCTTCCAGCTCTGGGTGCCCACCAACCTGCGGCAACTCGGCTACTCGGCCATCAACTCCGACTACGTGGTCCGCAACGCGGCGCTGATAGGCCTGCCGCTGACGGTGCTCACCGCCTGGCTGTACGGCGTCTGGGGCAGCCGCAGGACCATCGTCGCGACCAGCGCCGTCACCGGGCTGACGCTGCTCGGCTTCGTCGTCGCCGGCGACCAACTCGCCCACGATCGGACCCTGTTGTCCCTGCTGCTGGTGGTCCCGCTGTCCGGCGTCAGCTCGGTGGTCGCGGTGGTGATCAGCTACGCGGCCGAGGTCTACCCGACCCTGGTCCGCTCACGGGCCACCGGCTTCGCGGCCGGCATGACGAAGGCGGGCGGCGTCCTGATCCTGGCCCTGACCGTCGCCACCGCGACGGTGCCCTCGCTGGCCGGCACCGCGCTGCTGGGCGCGGTGCCGCTGCTGGCCGCCGCCCTCGCCTTCCTGTGGATCGGGCCGGAGACGCGCAGCCGCCGGCTGGAGGACATCAGCGACCAGCTCGTGCCGGGCCGACCGTGAACGCCGCCGAACGGGCCGCGCCGTTGGTCGCCGTCACCGGGGGCACCGGCTTCCTCGGCTCGCACACCGTCGCCGCCCTCGTGGCCGCGGGAGCCCGGGTGCGGCTGCTGGTCCGCGACCCGGCACGGGTGGCGCCCGCGCTGGACCCGCTCGGGGTCGACCCGGACGCGGTGCGGCCCGTCGTCGGCGACGTCACCGACGAGGCCGCGGTCAGTCGGCTGTGCGAGGGCGTCGGCGCGGCGGTCCACCTCGGATCGGTCTACTCCTTCGACCGCAGGCGCCGCGCCGACATCGCCCGTACCAACGTGCTGGGAACCGAGACGGTGCTGCGGGCCGCGGTGCGCTCCGGCGCCGGCACGGTGGTGCACGTGTCGACCGTCGGCGCGCTGATCCCCAGCACCGAACCGGAGTTGCACGCCGACAGCGCCGTGGGGCGGCCGGCGGAGCCGTACCTGGCCAGCAAGGCGGCCTGCGAACGGGTCGCCCGGCTGCTCCAGCGCGAGGGCGCTCCGGTGCGGATCGCCTACCCGCCCGCCCTGCTCGGCCCGCACGACCCCCGGCTCGGCGACCAGACCGGCCGGCTGCGCGACGCGCTGCGCGGTCTGATGCCGCTCTGGCCCACCGGCGGTTTCCCGCTCGGCGATGTGCGGGACACCGCCGCCGTCCTGGCCGGCCTCGCCGCCGGTCCGGCGTCGGACACCCCGGCCCGGATCTTCACCCCCGGCCGCTACCTCGCCACCGCCGACTACCTGGCGGCCCTGCGGAGCGCCACCGGCCGCGCCCTGCCGGCCGCCCGGCTGCCCGGCCGGGCCATGCTCCCGGCGGCCCGGTTCGCCGACGCCGTGCAGCGCTGGTGGCCCTGGCACATCCCGGCCGAGTACGGTGCGGCCTACACCTGCGTCCACGCGGTGCCCGTCGCGGCGGCCGCGACGGCCGGCCGCCCCGCGCCCCGGCCGGTCGAGGAGACCATCGCCGACACCGTCCACTGGATGTACGGAGCCGGAATGGTGACGAAACGTCAGGCCGGCGTCGCGAGCGAACGGAACACGGTGTGACGGCGGCGCCGCCCGGCGCCCTGAACCGGAGGAGGCGGCCGTGACAGCGGCGCAGACCCAGCACGATCCGGCCGAGCAGCACGCGGCCTACCGGCACAGTCGCGAGGCGATCGCCACCCTGGCGGCCGGGCTGCCGGACCCGGCCGCCGTCCGCCTGCCCGCCTGCCCGGAGTGGAGCGTGCGGGACCTGATCGGGCACCTGGTGCACATCTGCGAGTCGTTCGTCTCCCTGGAGGACAACCAGATCGACCTGGTTCCGCTGGAAGGGGTCCCGGCGGCCGAACTGCTCCATCGCTGGGACGCGTTGGACGGTGCGCTGCTCGCGGCCCTGGGCCGCACCCCGGAGTTGCGCCGACGGATCCTGCTGCTCGACGTGTTCTCGCACGAGCTGGACCTGCGGCAGAGGCTGGACGCGCCCGCGGACCCGGCCGCCCACCCGGCGTTCCGCGGGGCGCTGGAGCTGAGCACCATGGGCTTCGGCCTGGCGGTGAACGGCGGCGGGCTGCCGGCGCTGCGGATCGAGACCGCCGGGCAGGTCTGGGTGGTGGGCGAGGGCACCCCCGCCGCGACCGTGCGGGGGGCGGGGGTGGACGTCTTCCGGTCGCTGACCGGCCGCCGTACCCGGCCGCAGATCGAGGGCCTGGACTGGTCCGGGAAGTCGGCCGGGACGTGGGAGGCGGCGTTCGCCTGGGGCCCGTTCGTGCCGCCCACGGCCGAGGTGGAGCCGCTGGCCGGCCGCTGAGCGGGACCGGTCGCGGGGCGCCGGACGCGGGCACGGCTTCCGGCTTCCGGCGAACGGCTCACGGCGAACGGCTCACGGCGAACGGCTCACGAAGAACGGGCGGGACCGCTGCTCAGCGGTCCCGCCCGTTCGCCGTGAGGCGGACCCTCACACCCCGCTCAGGGCGGGCAGGCGTAGCGGCGCGGTGCCGTCGGCGGGCCGCCGCGGGGAGTCGAGTTCCGGCAGGGCCAGCAGGATCGGCAGGTCCAGCGCGGTGAGCTGGCGGGCCGCCAGCTTGACGGGGGCGTTGTCCTGGCCGTGGCGCACGCAGAGCTCCGGGCCCGAGGCGACGAACAGCGGCCGCCGCTCCCAGGGCGGGACCGGGAAGTCGCTCGCCGGGACCACGGCGGCCCGGATGAACCAGACGCCCTCGGGGGCGCGCAGCGTGAACGGGCCGGGCCGGTCCAGGATCTCGCAGGCGACCGGGCGGCCTTGCACGATGGGTTCGCGGAACGCGCCGATGTAGATCCGCACGGGCTGTCCGGCCTCGGGCGAGCGGATGCTGCCGTTCACCGCGAAGGTGCGGCGGCCGCCGTCGGAGTGCGCCGCACCGGCACCGGGCCGCCCGCCGCGTTCGGGCAGGCCGGCTCTGGCCAGCGCCCGGTAGCGGGCGGGGGAGAGGCTGACGCTGCGGGTGAACCGGCTGGTGAAGGTGCCGAGGCTGTTGTACCCGACGCGGTAGGAGATCTCGGTGACGCTGAGGTCGGTCTCCAGCAGCATGGTCTTCGCCTGGTGCAGCCGGACGGCGGAGAGGAAGCGCCCGGGGGAGGTGCCGGTGAGATTGCGGAAGACCCGGGAGAAGTAGAACTTGCTGAGGATTGCGGTGTTGGCGATCTCGTCGAGCGAGAGCGGTTCCTCGTAGCGCTTCCACATCGTTTCAATCGCGCGTTCGACAGCGATCTGCACAGCGACTCTCCAAGCTCGTCGACGAATGGATGGGTGGCATTCCTCCGGATGGGCCGGGAAGACCGGTGGTCTTCGCCCGGCGGTTTTCACGCCATTTTTCCGGAGGTGACGGAGGGGTGTGTGGCCATCGATGGAACTGCGTTTTTCGACGGATGGAGGAATCGCCGGAGGGGAGTGGCGACGGAACGGGAAAGGTGTCGGACAGAGATCGGGAAAGGGCCGGGTGTCGGAAGTTCAGTCGTCGGACAACAGGTGTCGAACACGCCGCCGAGCCGCCCGCAGGGCGGCCCAGGAGCAGGCCGCGAGGATCTCCCGGTCGCCCGCGCCGGCCCGCCGGGCGGCGGCGACGACCCGGTCGTCGATTCGGTAGGAGGCCAGCGCGGTGAGCAGCGCGAGCTCGCCCACCGGCCGCACGTCCGGCGGGAGTTCGCTCAGCGGGGCGTCCAGCCAGGCCCGGCCGAGGCCGGGGTCGGTGCCGTCCCAGCGGGCCGTTTCGGCGGCCACCGCCTCCCGGACCGGATCCGGCACCAGTTCGGTGCCGACCCGTTCGACGGCGGCGGTGCCGCGGGCCAGCGCGTCGGCGATCCGAGGGTCGGCCGCCGCCCAGTCCAGGTCCGGCGGCAGCGGTGCGGCCGGCAGCAGGGACAGCGAGGTGCCCGGCGCGGACGCCGCCCGGACGGACCCGCGCATCAGGCCGATCAGCACCCGGAGCACCGGGCCGATCGCCCGGCCCGGGGCGCCCGGCGGCAGTGGCCGGGAGCCCAGGAAGATGTTGACCACCCGGTTGAGGTACTGCAGGCACAGTGCCGTGCCGGCCAGTTCCGGGAGCAGTTCGGGCGGGAACGGCGGCGTGCCCGCGGTGGTGACCCAAGCCGTCAGCTCCTCGGCCGTCAGCCCCTCGGCCGCCGGCCCGGCCCGGCCGGCCCGGCGGCGCGGGACCGGCCGGAGGGACAGCGAGTCGAGCATGGTGCTGTGCATGGTGGTGCAGAACGGGCACCGGTTGCCCGCCGAGACGGCGGCCGCCACCGCCTCCTTGGCCGTCCGCGGGGCCCGCCCCTCGGCCAGCATCGTCTCGCGGAGCGTCACCCAGGACGCGGCGAGCAGCTCCGGCACCGGCGCGTGCAACGCCACCGGCGGTGCCAGCACCCCGAAGTCCCGCTCCAGCTCCCGGTAGACCCGGGCCGTGTCGCCGGACGCCTCGCGGAACGACACGGTCGGGACGTGCCGGACCTGGAGCAGGGACAGCCCCCTGAGCGGCGCCTGGACGAGCCCGCGCCCGACGCTCACGAGCCCGCCGCGGATCCGGGTCCCCGGGATGCCGTGGTGCGCCCGTCCCTCGTGGTCCGTCGGCATCCGCGGGTCCTTCCCTCGGTCCTTCGACGATTCTCGTCGATGCTTCACCCGATCGTGGCACCCGGAACGGGCCCGTCCTTCTTCTCTCTTGCGCTGTGCCCCGGCTTGCGCTGTGCCCCGGCCGGGGCGGGGCGCCGCCTACGGAACCGGGAAGAACGCCCGGACGAAGCGCTCGAACAGCGCGTCGCCGATGGTCCAGCGCATGCGCGGCAGCAGCCGGGAGGGCACCCCGATCCGGTACCGGATCCGCGGGTTGTCGCTGGTGACGGCCTTCTCGATGACCTTGGCCACGGTCTCGGCGCGCACCGCCATCCGGCCCCGCCCGGTCGGCCGCTCGGTCTCCCGGTAGGCGCCGTGCCAGTCGACGAAGTACCGCCAGAACTCGTCGTAGAGACCGCCGTGCTCCTGCCCGGACATCCCGAGGTCGGCGACCGACATCGGCACGAACCCGCCGAGCACCGGTGAGGGCTCGATCAGCACCACCTTGATGCCGTCCCGGGCCACCTCCAGGCGCAGCGAGTCGCTCACGGCCTCCAGCGCGTGTTTGGTGGCCTGGTAGTAGCCGCGGCCGGGGGTGGCGAACTGGCCGAAGATGGACGACATCATGACCACCCGGCCGCCGCCCTGCGCGCGCATCCCGGGCAGCACCAGCTGGGTGAGCCGGCACAGCCCGAAGAGGTTGGTCTCGAACTGGCCGCGCACCTCGTCGATCGGGGTCTCCCCGATGGTTCCGTTGAGGCTGTACGCGGCGTTGTTGATCAGGGTGCCGACCGCGCCGTGTTCGGCGACGACCTTCTCCACCGCGGCCGTCATCGACTCCTCGTCGTCGACGTCCAGGTGCAGGACCCGGATCCCCTCGGCGGCCAGGCCGGCCAGCGCCTCGGGCCGCCGCGCGGTGGCGTACACCGGCAGGCCGGCCCGGTGCAGCCGCAGCGCGGCGGCCCGCCCGGTGCCGGAGGACATGCCGGTGCTGGAGGACGCGCCGGTCAGCAGGACCGCGTGCGAGCGGCCGCTCACCTGCCCTCCGCCAGGCGCTCCTCGGAGACGGAGGCGTCCTGCCGCTGGGAGGCGATCCGGCTGCGGGTCACCGAGTTGCCCAGGCCGAGTCCGTCCACCAGGCGGTTGATGAAGGCGAACAGGGAGGCGGTGAACACCGCCTCCAGCATCTCCTCGTTGCTCCAGCCGGCGGCCTCGGTCGCGGCCCAGTCCTCGTCGGTGATCCGGAAGGCGCCGGTGCCGACCTGGGTGACCAGCCGCATCAGTGCCTTGGTGCGCTCGTCGACCGGCAACTCCTCGACCGAGGGGGAGTCCTGGATCGCGTCGGTCAGTTCCGGGGAACCGCCGAACTGGGCCAGGAACCAGTTGTGGGTGCCGACGCAGTACGGGCAGCCGTTGACCTTGGAACTCCAGGCGGAGATCATCTCGCGGGTCGCCCGTGGCAGCACCCCGTCGTTGAAGACCCCTCCGTAGCCGGCGATCACGACTTCCAGCAGGTCGGGACGGCTGGAGACCAGCCGGAACATGTCCGGGACGAAGGGGATGCCCATCCGCGACTTGATCGCGTCGTAGAGCTCCTTCGTCCGGCCCTCGGCCTCCGCCTCCTCCACCAGCGGGACGCGAACCGTGCTCAGCACATTCGGATCGGTCATGGGAAAACGCCTTCCCTTTCGACGGTGCGGGCCGCCGCCGCGGGCTTTTCCGAAAACATCGGGGAATGCGAGCAATTCCTGCCCGGCGGGCAACGGCGTGGTTTTCCCCATAATGGCAGGAATGGTGTGGATTCCTCGTCTCCCAGATTGCCCTGTGCGGGCCCGGGCGGCCGGCGCCGGAAGCGCCGACGGCCGCCCCGGCGCATGGGCACCGGAGCGGCCGTCGGGCCGGGCGGGGTGGGCGGGCTGGGTCACTCGGCTCGCAGCCAGTCCGCCAGCCGCTCGCCGATCATGATCGAGGTGAGGTTGGTGTTGCAGTTGACGATGCTCGGCATGACGGAGGCGTCGGCCACGTACAGGCCCTCGACGCCGTGCACCCGCAGCCGCTGGTCCACGACCGCGCCCTCGTCCTCGGCGGTGCCCATCCGGGCCGTGCCGACCGGGTGGTAGCCGCTGTCCAGGCTGGTCCTGACGTACTGCTCGACCATCGCGTCCTTCTCGACGAGCCGGTCGCTCAGCACGATGAAGCCGTCGCCCTTCGAGGCGATCCCCGGGTGGTTGACGAGTTCCCAGCAGGTGCGGACGCCCTGGACCATCTTCTCCAGGTCCCGCTCGGTGGAGAGGAAGTCCAGCTTGATGTCGGGCCCCGCCGCCGGGTCGGTGGAGGCCAGCCGCAGCCGGCCCACCGACTCCGGCTGCTGGTCCACCACCATCACGCCGAAGATCATCGGTGCGCCGGCCAGCATCTGGAGCTCGGGGAAGAGCGTCAGGTCGAAGTGGTTGACCATGTAGTACTGCATGTCGTTGAAGGCCGTGGAGCCCTTGGCGGTGGTGCGCACCATCGACTGCAGGAACGGCACGTCGGTGTCCACCGCGCCGTCCTTGGGCCGCAGGAAGACACCGGTGCGCGGGTGGTCCATCAGGTGGGCGCCGACCCCGGGCCGGTCGAGTCGCACGTCGATGCCCAGCCGGGTCAGGTCCTGCGCCGGGCCGATGCCCGAACGCATCAGCAGGGTGGGGGAGTTGACGGCGCCGGCGGACAGCACCACGGCGCGCGCCCGGAGTTCCTCCGGCACCCGGCCGTCGGCCGAGGCCAGGACGCCCACGGCGCGGTCGCCGTCGAACAGCACCTCGTGCACCAGGGTGGCGCCGAGCACGGTCAGGTTGGCGCGGGAGCGGACCCCGGGGGTGAGGTAGGCCATCGCGGTGGAGACGCGGAAGCGCGGGTCGCGGCGGGTGGACGGGATGGGGCCGATGCCCGTCGCCTCGGGGTGGTTGTGGTCGGCGACCTCGGGGAAGCCGGCCGCCAGGCTCGCCTCGGTGAAGGAGACCTGCATGGGCGTCATCTCGTCCGGCCGGAAGCGGCGGACCGGCACCGGGCCGCCCTTGCCGTGGTACCGGTCGTCGAAGTCGAGGTCGTCCTCCAGGCGCCGGTAGTACGGAAGGACCTGCTCGTACGTCCACTCCGGGTTGTCCGTCGCCCACCGCTCGAAGTTCTCCGGGACGCCGCGCAGCGCGATGGTCGCGCCGACCGCGGACGAGCCGCCGGTGATCCTCCCGCGCGGGAAGATGATCCGCCGTCCGTCCGTGATCTCCGCGCGGAACCGCCAGTCGTGCTCGCTGAGCGACATCGCGTTGCCGTCGGTGATGTCGTGCGGAATGGCGGCCGGGTCGGGGAAGTCGGGGCCGGCTTCGACGAGGAGCACGGAACGGCCCGGGTCCTCGCTCAGCCGGGCCGCGAGGGCCGCTCCGGCGGAGCCGGACCCGACGACAATCACGTCATACGTGTACACCATGGATTGAACCTCGCGAGACGGGGATTCGAAGGGGCCGATCTCACCCGAGTTTTGCAGCGGAGCCGTGCGCGGACTTCTCCGAGACTGCCCAGCCGAACCGGCCGTGGAATTCCACGCGGCGCACCCGGTTCGGCGTCCGAACCCCGGCAACTTCAGAGAAGCACGCTTTAGGGGCCCGGGACATCCTCAAGTGTCAGGTCCGATGGCAGGTGGTTGTCGAATTCGTTCGCACCGGCCTTGGGCAGTCGATTCCATGTCGCCAGCGGGAGGGAATTGGGATGTCGTACCGACGACGATTCCGCAGACTCGTACCGGGGTTGGTCACCATATTGGTGGCCGCCTCGATGTTCCTCGTCGTCCGTTCTTCCGTGGCGGTCGCGGGCGGTGACGACGCGGCCGCGGCGTACAGCTTCAAGGAGATGCCCATCGCCATGCCGCCGGGGTACGAATCCCGGCCGATGAAGACGATCCGCCAGGTCAATCCGGCGTACCAGAAGATCCGCGCGTGGATCTCCTCGGTCGGCGCCAGCATCGCCGTCAACGACGTCACCGGCCACGGTCTCGCCGACGGCATGTGCATCGTGGACACCCGCACCGACTCCGTCGTGGTCACCTACACCCCGACGGCGCGCGACGCCGACCGCTTCACCCCCTTCGTCCTGGACGGCAAGCCGCTGCCGATGGACGACACCATGGCGCCCACCGGCTGCACGCCGGGCGACTTCAACGGCGACGGCCGCACCGACTTCCTGGTCACCTACTGGGGCCGCACCCCGGTGCTGTTCATGGCGAAGGACGACGCGGCCGCACCGTCCGCCGCGGCGTACGTACCGCGCGAGGTCGTCCCGTCCCAGAGCCTCGACGGCCGCTACCACGGCCCGCGCTGGAACACCGACGCCGCCTACGTCGCCGACCTGGACGGCAGCGGCCATCCGTCGATCATCATCGGCAACTACTTCCCCGACTCCGACGTGCTCGACCCCGACGGCATCCGCAACGTCCAGATGAACGACTCGCTGTCCAGCGCGAAGAACGCCGGCGGCGACCACGTGCTGCGCTACCACTCCTCGGCCATCGGCACCGAGCCGGACGCGCGGTTCATCGAGGAGAAGGACGCCATCCCGTTCGACGCCTCCACCGGATGGACGCTGGCCATCTCCGGCGCCGACCTGACGGGCTCCGGCCTGCCGGACGTCTACATCGCCAACGACTTCGGCCACGCCCACCTGCTGCACAACGTCTCGACGCCCGGCCGGATCCGCTTCACCGAGGCGACCGGCGAGCGCACCCCGACCACCCCCAAGTCCTTCGTGCTCGGCAAGGGATCGTTCAAGGGCATGGGCGTCGACTTCGGTGACGTGGACGGCAACGGCAGCTTCGACATGATGGTCAGCAACATCACCGTGGCCTGGGGCCTGGAGGAGAGCAACTTCCTCTGGATCAACCGGGCCGGCAGCCAGGCCGAGGCCAAGAAGAAGCTGGACGCCGGCACCGCCCCGTTCACCCAGGAGGCCGCCGACAACGGCGTGGCCTGGACCGGCTGGGGCTGGGACGCCAAGATGGGCGACTTCCTCAACAACGGCAAGCAGAACATCCTGCAGGCCGACGGATTCGTCAAGGGCGACATCGACCGCTGGCCGTGGCTGCAGGAGATGGCCATGACCAACGACGACCTGCTCTCCAACCCGGCGATGTGGCCGAACGTCGGCCCCGGTGACGACCTGGCCGGCGACGAGGGCATGGCCTTCTACGCCCGCACCGCGAGCGGCAAGTTCGCCAACATCAGCAAGCAACTCGGCCTCGACGTCCCGATCCCGACCCGCGGCATCGCCACCGCCGACACCACCGGCCGCGGCGCCCTCGACTTCGCGATCGCCCGCCAGTGGGGCGAACCGGCCTTCTACGCCAACCAGGCCCCGGCGCTCGGCCACGACCTGACGCTGCGCCTGTACCGGCCGGCCCAGGGCGCCACCGCCGGGCAGGGCCTGGCCGCAACCGGCTCACCCGCCTACGGGACCACCGTCACCATCACCACCCCCGACGGCAAGCAGATCGGCCAACTCGACGGCGGCGGCGGACACGGCGGCTTCCGCAGCTTCGACGTCCGCTTCGGCCTCGGCGGCTACTCCGGCCCCGTCACCGCCGACTTCAGCTGGCGCGACGCCCGGGGCGGCCTGCACACCAAGACCCGACAGCTGACCGCCGGAAGCCACACGCTCATGCTGACCGACGACATCCAGGAGGTGACGGCCCGATGACCGACACCGAGATCGCCGGGGTGGCGGCCCACGCCGTCCGGCCCCGACCCGCGAAGAGACAGGCCAACCGCGACCCGCGCTACCTCGCGCTGCGCAACTTCGCGCTCTCCATGACCGTCTTCAACATCTTCGGCTACACCCTGCTCGGCTTCGAACAGCCCTGGCTGTGGCCGCTGATCTGCGCGCCGTTCGGCTACCTGGTCGAGATCGTCCTGGAGCTGATCAGCGCTTGGGCGCAGCAGCGCGGCCCGCGGTTCATGGGCAACGGCTTCCGCGGCGTCTACGAGTTCCTGCTGCCCGCCCACATCACCGCCCTCGCGGCGAACATGCTGCTCTACGCCAACGACAAGCTGCTGCCGATCCTGCTCGGCGTCTTCATCGGCGTCGCCGCCAAGCACGTCCTGCAGGCTCCGGTGAACGGCCGGATGCGGCACTTCATGAACCCGTCCAACTTCGGCATCACCATGGTGCTGGTGCTGTTCGGCTCCTGGGTCAGCATCGCCCCGCCGTACGAGTTCACCGAGAACGCCAACACCTTCTTCCGGGTCGGCATCCCGCTGATCATCGCCACCGCCGGCACCGTCCTCAACGCGATGCTCACCAAGCGGGTCCCGCTGATCGTCGGCTGGCTCGGCGGGTTCGTCATCCAGGCGGTGCTGCGCCACTTCATCTGGGACGTGGCGATGTTCTCCGCGGTCGGCCCGATGAGCGGCGTCGCCTTCGTGCTCTACACCAACTACATGGTGACCGACCCCGGCACCACCCCGACCAAGGGCCGCAACCAGTTCGTGTTCGGCGCCTCGGTCGCCATGGTCTACGGCGTGCTGATGCTCTTCAACGTCGTCTACACGCTGTTCTACGCCACCACCATCGTCTGCGCCCTGCGCGGCGCCGGCTGGTGGGTGGCGCACTTCGTACAGAAGCGGAACCGGACCGACGGAGTCGGAGCGGGCCGCCACGGCGACCCGGCCGCGCCCGGACGGCCCACGAGCAGCGAGGCGGTGGCGGCGTGAGCACGCAGCAGTCCCCGTCGGCTCCGGCCGACGACAGACCGGCCGGGGCCGGGCGGATCGCGGTGGTCGGCATGGCCTGCCGCTACCCCGACGCCGAGACCCCCGAACAGCTGTGGCAGAACGTGCTGGCGGGCCGTCGGGCCTTCCGCAGGCTGCCCGACGTGCGGATGCGCGCCGAGGACTACTACTCGCCCGATCCGGCCGCGCCCGACCGCTTCTACAGCGCCAGGGCCGCGGTGATCGAGGGCTTCGAGTTCGACCGCGTCCGCCACCGCGTCGCGGGCAGCACCTTCCGGGCCACCGACATGACCCACTGGCTCGCCCTGGACACCGCCGCCCGCGCCCTGGAGGACGCCGGCTTCCCGTTCGGCGAGGGCCTGGAGGACACCAACACCGGTGTCATCATCGGCAACACCCTCACCGGCGAGTTCAGCCGGGCCAACCTGATGCGCCTGCGCTGGCCGTACGTGCGCCGCACGGTGGGCGCCGCGCTGCGCGAACAGGGCTGGGACGACGCCGCGTTGACCGCCTTCCTGGACGGTCTGGAGGGCCGCTACAAGAGCGCCTTCCCGCCGATCGGCGAGGACACCCTGGCCGGCGGCCTGGCCAACACCATCGCGGGCCGGATCTGCAACCACTTCGACTTCAAGGGCGGCGGCTTCACCGTCGACGGCGCCTGCTCCTCCTCCCTGCTGTCCGTCTCCACCGCGTGCGACGCCCTGGTCGACGGCCGGATGGACGTCGCGGTGGCCGGCGGCGTCGATCTGAGCATCGACCCGTTCGAGGTGATCGGCTTCGCCAAGACCGGGGCGCTGGCCACCGGCGAGATGCGGGTCTACGACAAGGGCTCCAACGGCTTCTGGCCCGGCGAGGGCTGCGGCATGGTCGTCCTGATGCGCGACGAGGACGCCCGCGCCCAGGGCCGGTTCCGCTACGCCACCATCCCCGGCTGGGGATACTCCTCCGACGGCAAGGGCGGCATCACCCGGCCCGAGGCCGGCGGCCACCGCCTCGCCCTGGCCCGTGCCTACCGCTCGGCCGGCTTCGGCATCGAGACGGTCGGCTACTTCGAGGGGCACGGCACCGGCACCGCCGTCGGCGACGCCACCGAGCTGCGCGCGTTCTCCGAGGCCCGCCGGGCCGCCGGGGCCCGGCATCCGGCCGCGCTCAGCACCGTCAAGGGGAACTTCGGCCACACCAAGGCCGCGGCCGGTGTCGCCGGGCTGCTCAAGGCGATCCTGGCGGTCCGCCACCAGGTGATCCCGCCCGCCACCAGCCACGTCGACCCGCACCCCGAACTCACCGGCCCCGAACCGGCGATGCGCGTCCCCGACCGGGCCGAACTGTGGCCCCAGGGCGCGCCGATCCGGGCCGGGATCTCCTCTATGGGCTTCGGTGGCATCAACGCGCACGTCGTGGTCGAGCACGCCGACGGCGTCCTGCGCACCGCCGTGCCCGCCGCCGCCCGCCGGCTGGTCGCCTCCCGTCAGGACACCGAACTGTTCCTGCTGGACGGCGCCGACCCGGCCGAGCTGCGGGCGAAGGCGACCGGGCTGGCGGAGTTCTGCGCCCAGCTGTCGTTCGCCGAACTCGGCGACCTGGCGGCCACCCTGGAGGGCCAACTGGCCGGCCGGCCGTTGCGGGCCGCGGTGCTGGCCGCCTCGCCCGAGCAGGCCGTCGAGCGGCTGACCGCGCTGGCGGGCCTGCTGGACTCCGGTGTCCGCTCCGCGTCGAACACCGCCCACGGCGTTTTCCTGGGCGGCGCCGGTTCGGAGCCCCGGATCGGCTTCCTGTTCCCCGGCCAGGGCGCCGGCCGACGCGGCGACGGAGGGGCGCTGCGCCGCCGGTTCGCCGTCGTCGAGGAGCTGTACGACCGGCTGGCGCTGCCCGTCGACGGCGATCAGGTCGCCACCGACGTCGCCCAGCCGCGGATCGTCGCGGCCTCGGTGGCCGGGCTGAGGGTGCTGGAACTGCTCGGCGTCGAGGCGGTCCGGGCCACCGGGCACAGCCTCGGTGAGCTGACCGCCCTGCACTGGGCGGGCGCGATGGACGAGTCCACCGTGCTGAGCGCGGCGAGCGCCCGCGGCCGGATCATGGCCTCGGCGGGCGACGGCGGCGGCGCGATGGCGGCGCTCGCCACGACCCCGGGGCTCGCCGAGGCGCTGGTCGTCGGGGAGCCGGTGGTGATCGCCGGTCACAACAGCCCGCGGCAGACCGTGGTCTCGGGGCCGGTCGCGGCGGTCGACCGGGTCTGCGCGCTGGCGGCGGCCCAGGGCGTCGGTGTGGCGCGGGTCAACGTCTCGCACGCCTTCCACTCGCCGGCCGTCGCCCCGGCGGCGGCCGGGCTGGCCGGGCACCTGGCCCAGGAGCGCTTCGGCGCGGTCGGTGACGGACTGGTCTCCACCGTCACGGGCGGCCTGCTGCCCGCCGACACGGACGTGGTGGACCTGCTGACCCGCCAGGTCGTCCAGCCGGTGCGCTTCACCGAGGCGGTCCAGGCGATGGCCGGGCAGGTGGACCTGCTGGTCGAGGTCGGCCCCGGCCAGGTCCTCAGATCGCTGGCGGGAGAGATCCTCCCCGCCGTCCCCGTGGTCGCCACCGAGACCGACGCGATGTCGCTGGCCGGGTTGCTGGGCGTCGTCGCGACCGCCTGGACGATGGGCGCGCCCGTCCGCCACGAGCAGCTGTTCGCCGACCGGTTCACCCGGCCGCTGCCGCTGGACAAGGAGTTCCGGTTCCTCGCCAGCCCGTGCGAGACCGGCGGTGAGGACTTCGTCCTGGAACACACCGAGCACACCGAGCACACCGAGCACGCCGGGCACGCCGGGCACGCCGGGCGGGCCGGGGCACCGCGGCCGGCCGCGCCGCGCGCCGCGACCGCCGGTGAGGCCCCGGAGTCCGGCGCCGCGTCGGGCGCCTCCAGCCTGGAGGTGCTGATCCGGCTGGCCGCGGAGCGGGCCGAGCTGCCGGTCGAGACCGTCTCCCCGTCGGCCAACCCGCTGGACGAACTGCACCTCAGCTCCATCACGGTCGGCCAGATCATGAACCAGGCAGCCCAGGAACTGGGCATCGGCGCCCCGATGGTGACCACCGCCTTCGCCACTTCGACGATCAGTCAACTCGCTGAACTTCTGGACGAGTTGGCCGATAGCGCGGTGGAAGCGGGCAGTCGGTCGGCCGTGGCCGGCGTGGCCCCCTGGGTGCGTCCGTTCCTGATCGACCTGACCGAGACGCCGGCCCCGGCCCCGGCGGCCGGGCCCGGTGGGGACTGGGAGGTCTTCTCCTCCGACCGGCACCCGCTGGCCGGGCCGCTGGCCGAGCGGCTCGCCGCCTCCGGCCCCGGCGGCGGTGTACTCCTCGCCCTGCCCCGGGACTGCTCCCAGCAGCACGTCGGCCTGATGCTGGGAGCCGCCCGCGCCGCGCTCGACCCGGCCCGCCGGGCCGCCGGCACCCGGCTGGTCGCGGTCGGAGACCGCAGGGGAGCGGCCGGGCTGGCCAAGACCCTGCACCTGGAGGCCCCCGACATCCCGGTCACCGTCGTCACCCTGCCGATCCCGGACGAGCTGCCGGCCGAGGAGGCCGAGCGGATCAGCGTCCGGATCGCCGCCGACGCGGCGGCCACCACCGGCTTCGCCGAGGTGCGCTACGACGCCGACGGCACCCGGCGGGTGCCGGTCCTGCGCGCGGTCGACCTCGACCCGGACCCGGCCCACCAGGCACTCGGCCCCCAGGACGTCCTGCTGGTCACCGGCGGCGGCAAGGGGATCACCGCCGAGTGCGCCATCTCGCTGGCCGGGGCGAACGGCGCGGCGATCGGCCTGATGGGCCGCTCCGACCCCGCCGAGGACGCCGAACTCGCCGGGAACCTGGCCCGGATGGCGGCGGCGGGCGTCCGGGTGCACTACACCCGGGCCGACGTCACCTCCGCCGATCAGGTCAAGGCGGCGGTCGGCGAGATCACCCGGGAGCTCGGACCGGTCACCGGCCTGTTGCACGGAGCCGGCCGCAACGAGCCGCAGTCGCTCGCCACCCTCGACGAGTCCTCGTTCCGCCGCACCCTGGCCACCAAGATCGACGGCGTGGAGGCGGTGCTCGCCGCGGTCGACCCGGCGGCGCTGCGCCTGTTCGTCACCTTCGGCAGCATCATCGGCCGGGCCGGCCTGCGCGGGGAGGCGGACTACGCCACCGCCAACGACTGGCTCACCGAGCTGACCGTGCGCTTCCAGGAGGACTACCCCGACTGCCGCTGCCTGGCCCTGGAGTGGTCGGTCTGGTCGGGCGCCGGCATGGGCGAGCGGCTCGGCGTGCTGGAGGCCCTGGTCCGCGAGGGCATCGAGCCGATCCCCACCGAGGACGGCGTGGCGCTGCTCGGCCGACTGCTCGCCACCCCCGGCACCGCCCCGGCGCTCGTGGTGATGGGCCGGGCGGGCGGCCTGCCGACGATCAGCCTGGAGCAGCGCGAACTGCCGCTGCTGCGCTTCCTGGAGCGCCCCCAGGTGCACTACCCCGGCATCGAACTGGTGGTGGACGCCGAGCTGACCGGCGGCGGCGACCGCTACCTGCCCGACCACCTGCTGGACGGCGACCTGCTCTTCCCCGCCGTCCTCGGCATGGAGGCGATGACCCAGGCGGCCACCGCGCTGACCGGTCACCAGGGCGTCCCGGTGCTGGAGGACATGAGGTTCCTGCGGCCCGTCGTCGTCCCGGTGGGCGGCGCGACGACCCTGCGGGTCGCCGTCCTCGTCACCGGGCCGGACACCGTCGAGGCGGTGGTGCGCAGTGGCGAGACCGGTTTCCAGGCGGACCACTTCCGGGCCGTCCTGCGCTTCGGCGCGGCCCGTCCCGGGGGCGAGCCGGCGCCGGTCGCGGAGGACGTGCCGCGGGTGCCGCTGGCGCCCGGCGAGCTGTACGGGCCGGTGCTGTTCCAGGGCGACCGCTTCCGGCGGCTGCTCGGCTACCGGGACCTCGGCGCCCGGCACTGCCTGGCCGAGATCGACGACACGCCGCGCTCCGACTGGTTCGCCGGCTACCATCCCGGCGACCTGCTGCTGGCCGACCCGGGCACCCGGGACGCGCTGATGCACTCCATCCAGGCGTGCGTCCCCGAGGCCACCCTGCTGCCGGTCAGCGTCGAGCGGCTGCACCTGGCCGACGCCGGGGCCGCGCGCGGCGGCCGGCTGCTTTTCCTGGACGCCCGCGAGCGCTCCCGGGACGGCGACAGCTACCTCTACGACCTGGAGGTCCGCGACGAGGCGGGTCTGCCGGTCGAGCGCTGGGAGGGCCTGCTGCTGCGGGCCGTGCGCAAGCGGGACGGCGCCGGACCGTGGCTGCCCGCGCTGCTCGGCCCCTTCCTGGAGCGGCGCGTCGAGGCGGCGTCGGGCCACCCGGTCCGGTGCGTGGTGCTGCCCGGCGGCGAGGGCTCGGGAGACTCGGTCGCCGACCGGCGCCGGCGCACCGCCGAGGCGGCCGGCTGGGCGCTCGGGCGCGCCACCGAGGTGCACCACCGCCCCGACGGGCGGCCCGAACTGGCCGACGGGCGGTGGATCTCCTCCTCGCACGCGGCCGGGGTCACCTTCACGGTGGTCGCCGACGAGGTCGTCGGCTGCGACGTCGAGGTGGCCGCCGAGCGGACCGCCGAGGTGTGGGAGGGGCTGCTGGGGGAGGACGGCACGGCGCTGGCCGGGCTTCTGGCCGCGGAACGCGGCGAGCCGTTGAGCACGGCCGCGACCAGGGTGTGGGGCGCGGTGGAGACGCTGCGCAAGGCGGGCCACGCGGTGGCGGCGCTCAGTCTGGAGGACGCCCGCGGGCTTCCGGCCGGCTGGGTGGCGTTCCGCGGCGGCGCGCACCTGATCACGAGCTTCGTGACCGCCCTGGACGGCGTCGCCGATCCGGTGGCCTTCACCGTCCTGACAGGAGGGGCCCGGTGACCGTGTCGGACCACTACGAGTACCGCCACCTGGTGGGATTCGAGGAGACCAATCTCGTCGGCAACGTCTACTACGTCAACTACCTGCGCTGGCAGGGGCGTTGCCGGGAGATGTTCCTCCTGGAGAAGGCCCCGGAGGTGCTCGCCGACATCCGCGCCGACCTCAAGCTGTTCACCCTCAAGGTGGACTGCGAGTTCTTCGCCGAGATCACCGCCTTCGACGAGCTGTCCATCCGGATGCGGCTGGCGGACCTCACCCAGACCCAGGTCGCCTTCACCTTCGACTACGTCCGACTGGCTCCGGACGGCGGTGAGTACCTGGTCGCGCGCGGGCAGCAGCGGGTCGCCTGCATGCGCGGCCCCAACACCGACACCCGCCCGACCAGGGTGCCCGAGCCGTTGCGGCTCGCCCTGGCGCCCTACGCCGTCCCCGCGACGGCACCCTCCCTGCCCGGCACCACTACCGTGGGGTGATCGCCATGTCCTCCTTTCCGCCCGCGTCCGTACCGCTGCCCGGCTCGTTCGACCTGCCCCCGTTGCCGGACGAGGCCCCCGAGGCGGACATCCGTGACCGCCGGGCCCTGCGCGGGGTGCTGGGGCGCTTCGCCACGGGGGTGACCGTGCTGACGGCGGGGCGCGACACCCCGTCCGGTATGACCGCCAACTCCTTCACGTCCGTCTCGCTGGAGCCGGCGCAGGTGCTGGTGTGCGTGGTGGGGTCGGCGGCGGTCCATCAGGCCGTGCTGGCCGAGGAGGCGTTCGCGGTGTCGGTACTGGCCCGCGACCAGGAGTGGGTGGCACGGCACTTCGCCGACCACCGGCGTCCGCGCGGGGCGCGGGAGTTCGAGGGGATCGACCACGTGCCGGGCCGCCACACCGGGGCGCCCGTGCTGTGCCGCGTCCACGCGTGGCTGGAGTGCCGGCTCAGCGCCGTCCACGAGGGGGGTGACCACACGATCTTCGTCGGCTCGGTGCTGGGCGCGGGCCGCTCCGCCGGAGGGGACCCGCTGCTGTTCCACGGCGGAGCCTTCGCCGGGCTCGCCGACTGACCGTCGAGCCACTCGCACCACTCGCACCACTCACACC
>NZ_JBHUAF010000095.1:0-25297 GCF_042789895.1 Kitasatospora sp. NPDC056783 | reverse complement strand
CCTTCACGGTCCTCGCCCCGCTTCTTCGTGTTCCGGGGGATGCCGATGTCACGTGCGGGGGCGGTGCCCGGTCCTTGGGGGTGACGGTTCCTGATGAGAGGAGTGGTGCGGTGACGGGCACGGTGCTGGTGACCGGGGCGACGGGGACGCTGGGGCGCGAGGTGGTGCGGCTGCTGGCGGAGCGCGGGGTGGCGGTGCGGGGGTTGAGCCGGCGGGCGCGGGCCGGCGGCGACGGGGTCGAGTGGGTGGTCGGGGACCTGGAGAGCGGGGCCGGGATCGCCGGGGCGATGGCCGGGGTCGAGGTGGTGGTGGACTGCGCGACCACGCAGGGGAAGGCGGACGTGGCCGCGGTCCGGACGCTGGCGGCGGAGGCGCGCGAGGCCGGGGTGCGGCACCTGGTGTACGTGTCGATCGTCGGGATCGACCGGGTGCCGCTCTCCTACTACCGGACGAAGCTCGCCTGCGAGCGGCTGGTGCGGGAGTCGGGGCTGGGCTGGACGGTGCTGCGGGCGACGCAGTTCCACGACCTGGTGCTGAGGGTCTTCGACGCCTCCGTGAAGCTGCCGGTGTTCCCGGTGCTGAGCGGGGCGGCGTTCCAGCCGGTGGACGCGCGGGAGGTGGCCGAGGCGCTCGCGGACCTGGTGGGGGAGGGGCCCGCGGGCTTCGCGCCGGAGGTGGGTGGCCCGCGGGTGCGTTCGTACCGGGAGCTGGCCGAGGCCTACCTGCGGGCGGCGGGCAAGCGCCGCCCGCTGCTGCCGCTGCGCCTGCCGGGGGCGACCGCCCGGGGCCTGCGGGCGGGCGGGAACCTGACGCCGGAGCGGGCGGTGGGCCGGGGGACCTTCGAGGAGGCGCTGGAACGACGGTTCGGCGGGCGTTGAGGTCCGGCCCGTCCTGCGGCACGAGTACATCGGGACGGAGCACCTCCTCCTCGCGATCCTCGGCCGACCGGAGGATCCCGCCTCCGCCGTGCTGGTCGACGCGGGGCTGGACCGGGAGACGGCGCGCCGGGCGGTGCGGAGCCGGCTGGGCGACGGGGACCAGGCGCAGGCGCTGGCCGCGATCGGGGTCGACCTGGGCGCGGTGCGCGAGGGGGAGGGGCACGGGGCGCCGATTCGTGTGGGTGACGTGGAAGAAGGGGATTGTCCGTCAACTGTCTGCTTGAGGGAAATGTCTGAATCGATATGATTGACAGATAGCGTGAACCGATGAACCGCCCGGCACGTTTCGCGACGTCGCCGGGCGGTCTCGTATGCGCCCCGACCAGCTGCCGGCGCCGACCGTCGTCGGCCGACAGCCGCGCCGCCGCCCGCCGACGTTGCCGAGGACCGCCCCGATGAGAGAAGCCACCAGCCCCGACGGCCGATCGCGTCGACGGCCCGCGCCGCGCACCGCCGCCCTGACCGCCGCCGCCGTCCTGCTGACCCTCGTCGCCGCGCCGGTCGGCATCACCCGGGCGCTCGGTGCGCACCAGCCGCTCACCGCGCTCGCGGTCGGCGCCGTCACGGTGCTCTGGCTGATCGCCGTCGGACTCGCGGCGCGCGGAGTCGAGCGCACCCACCGCCTCACCGAGGAGCTGGCCGCGCAGCACGAGGAGACCCGGGCCGCACTGGTCGCCGCGGGTACCGCCCGGCAGGCCGAGACGGCCGCCGCCGACCGCGCCGCCGCCGCGCTCGCCGACCGGGACTTCGCCCGCGCCGAGCAGGCCCGGGCCGAGACGGACGTCGCCGCCGCGCACGCCGAACTGTCCCGGCTGCGGGGCGAACTCGACTCCGAGCGGGCCGGGGCACGGGAGGACCGGGCCCGGGTCGAGGCGGAACGCGCCGAGCTGGACCGGATCACCGGGGTGCTGCTGCCCGAAGTGGTGAAGAAGCTGCGGGCCGGCGCGGCCGTGGACAGCGCGCTGGCCGCCCACCGCAAGCACCCCCAGTACGGTCTGCTGCGCGCCGTCGGTGAGGAGATCGGCCGGGGCGAGCGGCTGCGGGCCGCCGCTCTCGCGGTCTGCGCGACCGCCGCCGGCCGGGTGCAGGCACTGGCCACGAGCATGCACGCCGAACTGCGCGAGATGCAGCACCGGCACGACGAGGAGGTCCTCGGCGACCTGCTGAGCCTGGACCACTCGACCGCCCAGGCGGGCCGGATGGCCGACAGCATCGCGGTGCTCACCGGCGCCCGCTCGGGCCGGCGCTGGGCCAAGCCGATCGCGGTGGAGTCGGTGCTGCGCGGCGCGCTCGGCCGGATCGGCGCCTACCAGCGGGTGCGGCTGCACAACGCCAGCACCGCCGCGGTCGCCGGGTACGCCGCCGAGGGAGTGATGCACGCGCTGGCCGAGCTGCTGGACAACGCCACCAACTTCTCCGCCCCGCCGGCCGAGGTGCACGTCTACGTCGAGGAGGTGCCCGCCGGGCTGGCGGTCACCGTCGAGGACAGTGGGCTGGGCCTGAGCGACAGCTGGCTGCGCCGGGCCGAGCGAGCCGTCTCCGCCGAACCGCTGGACCTCACCACGCTCTCCGCCGGCACCCGGCTGGGGCTCGCGGTGGTGGGCGCGCTGGCGCGCAAGCACGGTCTGCAGATCTCCTTCCGGCCGTCGGCGCGCGGCGGCACCGGCGTGGTGATGCTGATCCCGCAGCAGCTGGTCACGCATCCGGTACCGGAACCGGAACCGGCGCCGACCTCCGGCCAGGCGCCAGGCCGGGCTCCCGTTCCGGCACAGGCGCCGCGTACGGAGGCTGCGCGCCCCGCGCTCACCCCGGCGGGCTCCGTTCCCGCGCTGCCGTCCCCGGCGCCCTCCGCACAGCGGGCGCACTCCCGGGCACCGGGCGCCGCCGCGCCCGCCCTGCCGGCCGCGCCCGCCCGGATGACCGACAGCGGCCTGCCGCAACGGCGTCGGGGGCAGACCCCGGCGACCGCCGACGCCCCCGCGACTGCCCGGGCCGAGAGGCCCGTACGCGCCGAGGCGCCGACCGCGGCCTCCCGATTCGGCGCGTTCCGCCGGGCCGCCGCCCGTCCCGCGACGGCCGAGCAGCCCGCTGCCGGGCCGGCCCCGACCGGGTCGCCGACCACGGACCCCGACACCTTGCCCGATGCTTCCCCCGTCACCGAGAAGGACACCCCATGAGCAGTGCCACCGACCGTGACCTCGACTGGCTGTTGGAGAACCTGCTGGCGGCGACCCCCGGCACCCGACACGCCCTGGTCCTCTCCGCCGACGGCCTCAAGCTCTGCCACACCGCCGGGCTGAGCACCGACCAGGCCGACCAGCTGGCCGCCATCGCCTCCGGCCTGCAGAGCCTGGCGCACGGCGCCTCGATCGAGTTCGGCGACGGCAGCGGCGGCGTGCGGCAGTCGATGACCGAGTTCCACGGCGGCATCCTGTGCATCGTGGCGGCCGGCGAGGGCGCCCACCTGGCGGTGGTGACGGACGACGAGGCGGACGTCGGCATGGTCGGCCACAACATGCACGGCCTGATCGAGCAGATCGGGGTCCACCTCAGCGCGCCCGCCCGGGGCGCGGAAGACGAGGCCGCTCAAGAGAGCGCGGGCATATGAACGCCGGGCCGGTGCTGCCGGGCCGCGACGAGGACCCGGACCGCCTCTACACCATCACCCGGGGTCGCAGCCGGGCGCCGGAGAACGCCTTCGACCTGGTCACCCTGATCGTCGCCGAGCGTCAGCCCGTGCCCGGGATGCAGTCGGAACACGCCCGGATCCTGCGGATGTGCGAGGCGCCGACCGCCGTGGTGGAGGTGGCGGCGGAGCTGTCACTGCCCGTCTCGGTGGTGAAGATCCTGCTCGGCGACCTGCTGGAGTCCGGAGCGGTCACCGCCCGGCACCCCCGGTTCGCGCCGAACAAGGCCCGGCTGCCCGACCTCGACACGCTGAAGCAGGTGCTGCATGGCCTCGAACGGCTCTGACCTCCGGGTCGCCGGCGACGCCCGGGCCGCTGGTGAGGCCCCGGCCGTTGGTGAGGCCCCGGCCGTTGGTGAGGCCCGGCCCTCTGCTGAGGCCCCGGCCGCCGCCCTTGTCCGGCCCGCCGGCCCGCGCACCCCGCTGCGGGCGACCGCCGACAACGCGCTGAAGATCGTCGTGGTCGGCGGCTTCGGAGCGGGCAAGACCACGCTGGTCGGTTCGGTCAGCGAGATCCGCCCGCTGAACACCGAAGAGGTGATGACCAAGGCGGGCGAGGGCATCGACCCGGCCGGTGCCTGGGGCAAGCGCTCCACCACGGTCGCCTTCGACTTCGGCCGGATCACCCTCTCCGAGCGCCAGGTGCTGTACCTGTTCGGCGCGCCCGGACAGGAGCGCTTCCGGTTCCTCTGGGACCGGCTGTTCAGCGGGGCCCTGGGCGCGGTCGTCCTGGTGGACACCCGGCGGCTGGAGGACTCCTGGTACGCGATCGACCGGCTGGAGCACCACGGGACGCCGTTCATCGTGGCCCGCAACAACTTCGGCGAGCCGAGTCACACCCTGGAGCAGGTCCGCGAGGCCCTGGACCTGCCGGCCGGGGTGCCACTGGTGGACTGCGACGCGCGCGACCGCGAGTCAGGCAAGCGGGTGCTGATCGCCCTGGTCCACCACCTGGCCGCGCTGGCCGATGCCGACGGGGCCGCGCTGTCCGGCGAGGCGGTCCTACTCGACAGGACCGTCCTGTCCGGTGAGGCCGTCCTGCCCGAAGGGGCCGCCCAGGAAGGGGCCCGTACCGCGATCGACGAGGAGAGCACCCCGTGACCGAGCCCGCCGCCACCCCGCCCCCGGGCTGCCCGGCGCACGCCGGTGCCACGCCGCTGTACGGGCCGCGCTTCCAGACCGACCCGGCCCAGCTCTACCGCGAGCTGCGCGCCGCGCACGGCCCGGTCGCCCCGGTCGAGCTGGCCGGCGGCGTCCCGGCCTGGCTGGTGATCGGCTACCGCGAGCTCCGGCAGGTGACCGGCCGGCCGCAGCTGTTCGGCCGCGACTCCAGCCGCTGGCACGCCTGGGCGACGCTGCCCCCCGACTGGCCGCTGAAGCCGATGGTGGAGCCCGTCCCCTCGATCCTCCACGCCGAGGGCGAGGAGCACGTGCGGCGCTCGCGCGCGGTCACCGACGCGCTGGCCGGGATCGACCCGTACGAGCTGCGCAAGCACGCCGAGGAGATCGCCGACGGGCTGATCGACGAGTTCGCCGGGCGCGGCGAGGCCGACCTGGTCGCCGAGTACGCGCACCGGATGCCGCTGGTGGTGCTGTGCCGGGTGCTCGGCCTGGACGAGGAGCAGGCGCCGCAGCTGATCGAGGCGCTGCTGGCCATGCTGGACGGCGGCCCGGACGCGCCGACCGGCGCCCAGCGGCTGCTGGAGCTGATGCTCGCGCTGGTGGAGGAGAAGGCCGAGCACCCGGGTGCCGATGTCGCCTCGCGGATGCTGGAGCACCCGGCCGGGCTGACCCATGACGAGGTGATGCGCGACCTGCGGGTGCTGCTGATCGCCGGGCACCAGCCGACCTCGTACTGGATCTCCAACGCGCTGCGGCTGATGCTCACCGACGAGCGGTTCGCGGCCTCGCTGGCCGGCGGCCGGCGCAGCATCAGCCAGGCCCTGAACGAGGCGCTCTGGGAGGACACCCCGACCCAGATCTTCGCCGGCCGCTGGGCGGTCCGCGACACCCTGCTGGGAGGCCGGCGGATCGCCGAGGGGGACATGCTCCTGCTCGGGTTCGCCGGGGCCAACGCCGATCCGTCGGTCCGGCAGGCCGACGGCCGTCCGGCCGAGGGGAACCGGGCGCACATGAGCCACTCGTACGGCGAGCACGGCTGCCCGTTCCCGGCCCAGGAGGCGGCCGAGGTGATCGCCACGACCGCGATCGAGGTGCTGCTCGACCGGCTGCCGGACCTCCGGTTGGCGGTGGCCGAGCACGCGCTGGTGTGGCGGCCGTCGGCCTGGGTGCGCGGGCTGGTGGCGCTGCCGGTCGCGTTCACCCCGGGCCACCCGGCCTGATCCGCCGCGCCTCTTCGACCATTCGCCGCGCCCAGCCAAGACCCTTCGTGCGAAGGAGAGTTGTCGATGAGCGCTGCCCCGGCCCGATTCGCCCTCGACCCGCCGGCAGGTGACAGCGCGGCCGAGCACCGGCGGCTGCGCGCGCTGTTCGAGCGCTTTCCGGACCTGTCGCTCGCGGTGCCGGACGCCGAACTGCGGCCGAGTCCCTCCCTGGTGGTGAACAGCCTGCGGGAACTGTCGGTCCGACTGAGGTGACGGAACGTCAAGACTGTTGCCCCGGCAGGGTTTCCGGTCGGGGCATCCGGCTTCCGGTGGCGGTGTTCCGGGTAACACGTTCCGGGTAACACCTGGTCGTGGGTCACGGTCGGGACACCGGCCGGTGAAGGTCGAACGCGGACCTTGGCGCGGCGCGGTGGCTGCGTTAACGTCGTCGATCAGTCCGGCCCCCTTCCGCCCGCGAGCCCGTTCCGCGATCTCCCGTAGGCCCGTCTCCGGTACAGCGCGATGTCGTTCAATCCACCTTCGGCAGTACGCCCTGGCGAGGAGAACCGCATTGACCCTCAACCCGTCCGCGCCGCGTCCGAGTTCCCGCCGCCGTCTGGCCGCCCTGCCCGCCCTGGTGGCGGTGCTGGCCCTGACCGCGGCCTGCTCCAACAGTTCCGGCGGCTCGGGCGGCGGCGGAGGCGGATCGGCCGAGTCGCTGCCCGGTGACTGCGCCAAGTACCAGCCCTACGCCGGGCATTCGGGCACCACCGTGACGATGTTCGCCTCGATCCTGAGCCCGGAGTCGGACAACCTGGAGAAGTCCTGGGTCGAGTTCGGCAAGTGCACCGGGATCAGGATCAGCTACGAGGGGTCGAACGACTTCGAGTCCCAGCTGCCGGTCCGGGTCTCCGGCGGCAACGCCCCGGACTTCGCGATCATCCCGCAGCCCGGCCTGCTGGCGCAGATGGTGAAGAGCGGCAAGGTGGTGAAGCCGTCCGCCCGGACCGTCGCCAACCAGGACAAGTGGAGCCCGATCTGGAAGACCTACGGCTCGGTCAACGGCACCTTCTACGCGGCGCCGATGAGCGCCAACATGAAGTCCCTGGTCTGGTACTCGCCGAAGGCCTTCGCGGCGGCCGGCTACGAGGTGCCCAAGACCTGGGCCGACCTGATGGCGCTCAGCGACCGGATCGCCAAGGCGGGCGGCTCCAAGCCGTGGTGCGGCGGCATCGCCTCCGGGACGGCCACCGGCTGGCCGGCCACCGACTGGCTGGAGGAGGTGGTGCTCGGCTCGCTCGGCGGCGAGGTGTACGACCAGTGGGTCGGCCACCAGGTGAAGTTCTCCGACCAGAAGATCACCACCGCGATGAAGACGGTCGCCGACTGGATGCAGAACCCGGGCTGGGTCAACGCGGGCTTCGGTGACGTGAAGTCGATCGCCACCACCACCTTCCAGGACGCGGGCACGCCGATCCTGAACGGCAAGTGCCTGATGCTCCAGCAGGCGTCGTTCTACGAGGCGCAGTGGCCCAAGGGCACCAAGGTCGGCCCGGACGGGGACGTCTTCGCCTTCCACCTGCCCGCGGTGAACCCGTCCGTCGCCAACCCGGTCGAGGGCGGCGGCGAGTTCCTGGCGGCCTTCTCCGGACGGCCCGAGGTGCAGGCGGTGCAGGACTACCTGTCCAGCTCGGACTGGGCGAGCAGCCGGGTGAAGACCGCGACCGGCTGGGTCTCGGCCAACCAGGGCGTGGACAAGAGCCTCTACACCGATCCGATCGACAAGCTGTCGGCCGAGGCGCTGACCGACCCGGCGGCCACCTTCCGCTTCGACGGCTCCGACCTGATGCCGGCCGCCGTGGGCGCCGGGCAGGAGTGGAAGTCGCTGACCGCCTGGTTCGCCGAGGGGCAGTCGATCCAGAAGACCGCCGCCGACATCGACGCGGCCTGGCCGCAGTAGCCGGGCCGGGCGGGGCGGGGCGGAGCCGAGCCGGGCCCGCAGGAGTGGGGACCGTCCCGCAGAGCCGCGCCCGCAGGCGGAGCCGGTCCCGTCCCGTAGGAGCCGCGCCCGCAGGCGGAGCCGATCCCGTCCCGTAGGAGCCGAGCCCGCCGACGGTGTCGAACCGGACCCGCTTCCGGCGGCCGGGCCCACCGAGGACCACCCGTCGAGGGCGGTGCGGGGCCACCCACCCGCACCGCCCGCCCCCTTCCCCTCCACACCCGAAGGGACGCGCAGCCATGTCCGTACCCGGATTCCCGACACCCGTGGCCGACCTGGCCGCCCGGGGACTGGCCACCGAGAGACTGGCGGCCGGCGCCTGGAACGACGCCGCGGTCAAGTTCGGCAACACCTTCGGCGCCGTCGCGGGCTTCCTCGGCATCCTGCTGGTGGTCTTCCTGGTCGCCGGCCGGGCCCGCGGCCGCCTGGCCCGGCCGCTCGCGGTCGCGGTGTTCCTCGGCCCGGCGGCGCTGCTGCTGGCCGTCGGCCTGGTCGTGCCGCTGCTCCGCACGGTCTACCTCAGCGTCCGGAGCGACGACGGCAGCCGGTTCGTCGGTGGTGAGAACTTCGGCTGGGCCTTCACCTCCGACTCGGTGCGGGAGGTGCTGGTCACCACGCTGCTCTGGCTGCTGGCCGTGCCCCTGGCGGCGACCGGACTGGGACTGGTGCTGGCGCTCCTGGTGGACCGGATGCGCGGCCAGTCGGTGTACAAGTCACTGATCTTCATGCCGATGGCGATCTCGCTGGTCGGCGCCTCGATCATCTTCAAGTTCGTCTACGAGTCGCGCGGGCCGGGCCAGCCGCAGATCGGACTGCTCAGCCAGCTCGCCGTCGCGGTGGGCTGGGACGATCCGCCGAACTGGCTGCTCTCCCAGCCGTTGAACACCTTCCTGCTGATGGCGGTGATGGTCTGGGTGCAGACCGGCTTCGCGATGGTGGTGCTGTCGGCGGCGATCAAGGCGATTCCGGACGAGGTCGTGGAAGCGGCCAGGCTGGACGGCGCGAGCGGGGTGCGGCTGTTCTGGTACGTCACCGTGCCGATGATCCGCACCACGGTGATGGTTGTGCTGACCACCGTCATGCTCATCACCCTGAAGGCCTTCGACATCGTCCGCACCATGACCGGCGGCAACTTCGGCACCCAGGTGCTGGCCAACGAGATGTACTCGCAGTCCTTCGTGCAGTTCAACGACGGGCGGGGCAGTGCCCTCGCGGTGCTGCTCTTCCTCGCGGTGCTGCCGCTGGTGGCCTACAACATCGTCCAGCTGCGGAAGGAGCGTGAGGTCCGGTGACCGGGACGGGTGGTCGGGAGGGGGCGCGGGGTCGGGAGGGGGCGGTGCGGAAGGCCTTCAGCAGCCCGCTGGCCTCGGTGTTCGTGATCGCGATGACGGTGCTCTGGACGATCCCGACGCTGGGCCTGCTGGTCACCTCGCTGCGGCCCAAGCAGGACGTGACCGACAGTGGCTGGTGGAACGCCTTCCTCCACCCGGACTTCGGTCTCGGCAACTACCACGCGGTGCTGTTCGAGGGCGGCCCCGGCGTCTCCACCGGCCTGATGCCGTTCCTGGTCAACTCGCTGGCGATCAGCGTTCCGGCGACCGTCTTCCCGCTGGTGCTGGCGGCGATGGCGGCGTACGCGCTGGCCTGGGTGCGCTTCCGGGGGAGCGACGCGGTGTTCTTCACGGTGTTCGCACTTCAGGTGGTGCCGCTCCAGATGGCGCTGATCCCGCTGCTGCGGCTGTTCTCCGGCGGTGCGCACCTGGGCCCGCTGACGCTGATCCCGGCGTTGGACCTGAAGGGCAGCTATGCCACGGTCTGGCTGGCACACACCATGTTCGCGCTGCCGCTGGCGGTGTTCCTGCTGCACAACTTCATCGCCCAGCTGCCGCGCGACCTGATGGAGGCCGCGGTGGTGGACGGCGCCTCGCACTTCAAGATCTTCCGGTCGATCGTGCTGCCGCTGTGCACCCCGGCGCTGGCCTCGTTCGCGATCTTCCAGTTCCTGTGGGTCTGGAACGACCTGCTGGTCGCGCTGACCTTCGCGGGCGGCACGCCGGAGGTGGCTCCGATGACGGTACGGCTGGCGCAGCTGTCCGGCTCGCTCGGCGGGCGGTGGGAGTTGCTCACGGCCGGGGCCTTCCTGTCGATCACCGTGCCGCTGATCGTCTTCTTCAGTCTCCAGCGGTACTTCGTCCGGGGGCTGCTGGCCGGATCGGTGAAGGGGTAGCCCGGGGTGGCCCGGGGGAGTCCTTGGTGGCCAGAGCGTTCTGAACGCGTTCAGTCCCAGCTTTTGAACTTGTTCAGAATGGTCTACAGTCGGCAGCGGCCGGGGCGCCGAACGCGCCCGTCGGCGGACCGTCCGGTGGGCGGCTTCCGCATGCCCGTCGACCACTGAGGGGGACTCATGTCAGGCCTGTCCATGCCTGCCTCGTCCGATTCACCAGGCTTGCCGGTTTCACCCGAAGTGGCAGGTTCGCCCGAGGCGGCAGGTTCGCCCGCGGTGGGCGGTCCGTCCGAGTCGGGTGGTCCGTCGGAGGCGGGTGGCCTGTCCGGAACGGGTGACCTGTCCGGAACAGGTGGGCCGGACGGCGCGTACGACCCGTATGACCCGTTCGGTCCGTACGCGCGGCCCGAGGCGGTCCCGCACCGGGCACCCGGCACGCCCGCGCCCTCGGCCACCGACTGGCTGCGCCGCAGTGACCCCGAACGCCGGGCGGCGGCCACCCCGCGGGTCCTCCTGGCGGCCCTGGTCACCGGCTTGCTGGCGGCATGGCTGCTGTACGACGGCCTGGGCCCCGACCTGTTGCTGCTCGGCGCCGCCACCGCGGCCGGGGCCGGGATCGCCGCCCGGTCGGCCGGTCGGCGGATCCGGCCCTGGACGGTGGTGTGGAGCCTGCTCGCGCTCGCCCTGCTCGCCGTTCCGGCGGTGTGGGACGCCGGGCGGCCCGCCGCGCTGGCCGTCGTCGGTGCGTTGGCACTGGCCTCGCTGGCCCTGCACGGCGGCCGCCGCTGGCCGGGCGTGGTGCTCGCGCTGCCCGGCATCCTGTGGCAGCTGGTGCCCTCCGCGGTCTGGGTCTGGGAGACCATGGAGAGGCAGACGCTGCCCGGCCGCGGCCGGATCGTCCCGGTGCTCAAGGCGCTCGCGGTCGCCGCCGCCCTGCTGACCGTCTTCGGCCTGCTGTTCGCCAGCGCCGACGCCGCCATGGCGGACCTGCTGGGGAACCTCGGCCCGAGCCTCGATCTCGGCCGGCTCCCGGTGCGCGTCCTGCTCTTCGCGCTCGGGGCGCTCACCACGCTGGGCTTCGCGCACATCGCGGCCGGCCCGCGCCGCTGGGACCGTACGGTGGTCCGGCCGGGCCGGGAGCGGCGCCGGCTGGAGTGGGCGCTGCCGCTGGTCGCGCTCGACCTGCTGTTCGGCGCCTTCGCGGTGGTCCAGGCCGTCGTGGTGCTCGGCGGTGCGGACGCGGTGCTGCGCAACACCGGTATGAGCCGCTCCGCGTACGCCCGTCAGGGCTTCTGGCAGCTGACCGTGATCACCGTGCTGACCCTGGTCGTGGTGGCCGTCGCCAAGCGGTGGGCTCCGCGCACCACACCGGCCGACCGCCGGGTGGCGCGGATCCTGCTGGGGTTGCTCTGCCTGCTGGCGCTGGCCGTGGTCGCCTCGGCGCTCGGCCGGATGTGGTTCTACGTGGACGCCTCCGGGCTCACCCGGCTGCGGCTGTGGATCCTGGTGGTCGAGGTCTGGCTGGGCGTGGTCTTCCTGCTGCTGATCACCGCCGGGCTGACCCGCGGCGCCGGCTGGCTGCCCCGCGCCGTCGTGCTCAGCGGCATGCTGACCGTCGCGGCGTACGGGCTGATGGGCCCGGACGCGATCGTCGCCGAGCAGAACGTCGCCCGCTACGAGCGGGCCCTGCGGGACGACCCCCGGACCGCGGCCATCGACCTGCGCAACGTCCGCGGGCTCTCGGCGGACGCGGTGCCGGCCCTCGACCGGCTCCCCGGCCCGCAGCGGACCTGCGCGCTCCAGCTGATCAGGCAGGACCTGGAGCAGGCGGAGAAGCCCTGGTACGCGGCCGGGGCCTCGGTCGCCCGGGCGCGGCAGATCCTTGCCGAGCGGCCGTTGGCGGAGCGCGTGGTGGGCGGGCGCGGCGCGTGCGAGCAGGCGGGGCTGGGGTACGACCGCTGGTGACGGGTGGTCGGCGGATACCGGTCGGACCGGGGCCGGACCGGGGCCGGACAGTGATCGGGCCGGGCGGGAATTCTGTGCTCCCGCCCGGCCCGGCTGGCGTCCGGTACGTCGACGTCCGGGTGCGTCGATGTTCGTGCGCGCCGGCGTTCGGCTCTGGTGGTGTTCCCCTTCGACGGCGTCAGTGCATCGCGACGGCGGAGGATCCGCTCGGCAGGTCACTGGCCTTGGCCTTGATCGCGAAGACCGCGACCAGCAGGGCGACCGCCGCGAGCGCGGCGTCCACGATGAAGCCGTGCGAGATCCCCTCGGTGAGCACCGTGTTGGCGGCGTCCGTGCCCGTCGGGAACTCGTGGTGCTGCTGGAGGTAGGCGAGCTGCTCCGGATTCGCGGTCTCCATGAACTTCGGCAGCTGCACGGCGGCCTCGGCCGTGGCGTAGTGCGCGAAGACCGTGGTCAGGATCGACAGCCCGAGTGAACCGCCGATCTGCTGCATCGAGTTGAGCAGGCCGGAGGCGGCGCCGGTCTCCTCTGCCGGGACACCCGCGACGGCGATCAGCATCACCGGGACGAAGATCAGGCCCATGCCGAAGCCGAACACCACCGTGGGGCCGAGCACCCCGTCCAGGTAGCCGCTGTCCTTGCTCATCTGGGTCAGCCAGGTGAGGCCGACGGTGACCAGCAGCGCGCCGCCCGCCATGAACGGCTTCGGGCCGTACTTGGCCTGGAGGTTGGAGGCGAGCTGCGCGGCGGCGACGATCGAGACGCTGATGGGGAGGAAGGAGACGCCGGCCTTCAGCGGGCTGTAGCCGAGCGGGCCCTGCACGAACAGCACGACGTAGATGTGCGGCAGCGCGATGTTCACGATGGTCGCGTCGAGGACCACCATGAGCTGGGTGGCCGCGATGACGGTCAGGGTGATGCCCTTGCCCCGCCCCTGGCTCGCCTGTGGTGGTGAGTTCTTGCTGAGCGTGTCGGAGATAGCCATGAATGTGCCCCCTGCTGGCTATGTGCTCGGTGGTGCGGGGCCGACGGAGTCGTCGGCCCGGGCATGGCGCTGCGCCCTTGCGCAGGCCCGGAAGGAACGGGATCGTTCACTAATCTGGGCGATATCGTGGCCGTAATTGTGAACGCAACCGTTCCTTAGGGGTGGTTGGTGATGGAGCGGTTGGTGCGGCGCCTGGTGGCGGACCGGTCCGGGCGGTCGCCGGTCGATTCGGCGGTCGATTCGGTGGCGGAGCAGGAGCAGGAGCAGGAGCAGGAGTCGGGGCGGGGGCGGGGGCGGGTGCCGGGGCGGCCGGAGTGGGGCGTGCGGAGACGGGGTGCGGGCGGAACCGGGTGGCCAGTCCGACCCGTGCCCGGTGCGGGCCGCCCGTCCGGTCCTGACGCGGCCGGCGCGGCGGCGGGGGAAGGAGTTGGAGAGCGCGATCTTCGAAGCCGCGCTCGACCAGCTCACCTCCGGCGGATACGCGCGGCTGACCATGGAGGGGGTCGCCGGTGCGGCGCGAACCGGGAAGGCCGCGCTCTACCGGCGCTGGGCCTCCAAGGACGAACTCGCCCTCGACGCCCTGGATGCCACGCTCCCACGCCCCTACGACACCCCGGACCTCGGGTCCGCGCGCGATGAACTCCACCAGCTCATCGAGGGGTTCACCGGAGCGATGGCCTCCCGGGCTGGCTCCGCGCTCAACGCGATCATGGGCGAGATCGACCACGAGCGGGCCGAGGTGTTCAAGGGCTTCATCGCCGGCCGGGTCATCGAGCCGACCGCGCGGACCATCCTGGAGATCCTGCGGCGCGGCGTCGAGCGCGGCGATGTCCGGCCCGGCGCGGCCACCCCGCTGGTAGCGGACGTCATCCCGGCGATGATGCTCTACCAGGTCAAGATCCGCGGGCTGGAGAACCTGGGGCCGGGCTTCGCCGACAGGCTGGTGGGCGAGGTGCTGGAGCCGATGATCCGGGCGCGCGGGGACGGCTGAGGCGGGCCTGGGGGTCGACGGCTGTTCCGCCGGCCCGGACCGGGAGGCGGTCTTCACCTGTGGGGTCGGCCTGGCGGCGGGGACGGCTGACGGTTGCCGGCGTCGGCTGTCCACGGAGGCGGACATGGTGGCCGTGGGGCGGGCTTAGGCTGGAGGCTGTCCAGCTGAACGGAATTCGCCATGCCCATCGTCCCGCCGACGCACTCCGTCGAACGTTCGCTCCGCCGGGCCGGTGCCAAGATCGTCGTCGGCCTCGACGAGGTGGGGCGTGGCGCCTGGGCCGGACCGGTCACCGTCGGCGCGGCCGTCACCGGTCTGCGCCGGGCGCCGGAGGGGCTGACCGACTCCAAGCTGCTCACCGAACTGCGGCGCCGCGCGCTCGCCCCGGTCCTCGCCGACTGGGTCACCGCGTACGCGCTCGGGCAGGCCTCGGCGCAGGAGTGCGACGAACTCGGCATGACGGCGGCGCTGCGGCTGGCCGCGGTCCGCGCGCTGGAGGCGCTGCCGGTCGAACCCGACGCGGTCATCCTGGACGGCAAGCACGACTACCTCGGTGGCCCGTGGCGGGTGCGCACGGTGATCAAGGGCGATCAGTCCTGCATCTGCGTCTCCGCCGCCTCGGTGCTCGCCAAGGTCCACCGCGACGGCCTGATGGCCGAACTGGGCGAGGGGTGTCCGGAGTACGGCTTCGCCGACAACGCCGGCTATCCGTCCCCGGTGCACCGCGCCGCGCTGGAGGAGTACGGTCCCACCGAACACCACCGGCTCTCCTGGGCGTACATGGACGGACTGTCGAAGTGGAGTCATCTCAAGCGCGTTCGGGAGGGTGCGGGCGGCGCCCAAGGGTCCGCCGACGAACAGTTGACGCTCGGTTTTTGACGATCCGTCTGGAATTGCCCCGGGGAGGGGCGGGAGCGGACCGGTGCCAATGGGTGGGGTACCCGTGCGGACCCCCACCGGCATTTGATAGATATCCGGGTATGCCTGTCTTCCCCGAGGAGCCGGAGATTCACGAGAGCCTCCCGGGCCCCGGCGTTCCCTTCCCCCGCGAGTCGGACGCACAAGCCCCCGCCACCGCACCCACCACCACCGTCGCCACCCCGGCTCCGGTGCCCGGCCCCCGCTCGGCGTCCCCGCGCCCGGCTCCGCCGCGCGCCGCCCGCCCGGGGCCGCCGCGACCGATTCCCAAGCCCGGGCCGGCACCGCGCCGCCCGGCCCCCGCCGCACCGCAGGTGGAGGTCCAGCGGATCGCCGCCACCTCGGCGCAGGCGGTGGAGCGCGCCGATGACGCGGTCGACCTGCTGTTGGAGTCCGGTCGCGAACCGGGCGACATCCTGGTGCTGACGGTCGGCGAAGCGCACCCCTGGCAGCAGCACGAGCTCTCCTTCGGTGAGGAGCGCTACTGGGCGCAGCTCACCGAGGGCGGGGACGTGTTCTACGCGGACGCCGCGTTGACCCGTCCGGTCAGCCGACAGGTGGTCGTCCTGGTGGTCAACGGCGGACCGTCCGCCCGGGCCGCCGAGGCGTACACCAAGGCGCTCGGCCACGCGACCGCGCTGCTGGTGGTCTGCGGTGACGCCGGCCCGGCTGCCGTGGGCTCCGCCGGAGTCGCGGAGGGTCGCCCGGCCAAGGCCTGATCGCAGTTGTCCGGTTCGGGCCCGGTGCCGCCGTGCGGTGCCGGGCCCGAGGTCCGTCCTGCGACGGACGGCGTCCGGCGGGCGGTCGGCAGCGGTCGGTCTGGTCGGTGGCGGCGACGGTGGTGGCGGCGGCCTGGTCGGCGGTCGGTCGCGGTCCGGCTGGGCGGGTGCGTTCGGCGATCCGGCAGTCCGGTGGAACCGATGTCGCCGCAGGCTCAGCGTGTACCGGTGCGGCGGGTCGGTTCGGCCGCTGCGACCCTGGCCGGACCCCACGGCGGCTCGGACTGCGGGGAGTGCGTCGCGTCCTCGCCCGGCGTGGCCTGCTCGGCCGTCGGTTGACGGGTGCGCTGGCCACGCGGGGCGTCGAGCGCGGACCGCGGCGGCAGTTCCGTCACGGTGTGCACCGGTCCGTCGGCCCAGGAGCCCGCGTGCGGCTTGCGTCCGCCCCGACCGTCCCCGAGGACCTGCCAGCCCGCCGGGGTGAGTCCGATGTACGCGCCGCAGCGCAGTCCGTGCAGTACGGACGCGTCCCGCAGGGCCCACATCCAGGCGCCGTCCTGCTCCGTCCAGCCGGGTGCGCCGTCGCGGCAGCGCATCAGCACGGTCGTCCGGGTCGGCTCGGGCAGGCGCAGGTCGTGCGGGATGATCCTGCGCAGGTGTGCCAGCAGGGCGTTGCGGTGCTGCCAGCCGTCGGTGTCATGCGGCCAGGGGGTGAACGAGGCCGAGGCGGCGAGGTGGTGGAGCGCGTCCAGGACGGCGACCACGATGGTGCCGGGCTGGGGCAGGTGGCGTTGGTGGAGTTCCAGGACGAACTCGCGGGGTTCGCGCAGCAACGGGATCCCCGAGGAGGCCCAGGTCTCCAGGTCCAGCACCCGTCTGGGTTCGGGACTCCCGGAGAAGGGATTCTGACCTCGGTCGATGCCGTTGATCACGATCCTCCTTCCTGGCCCGTGGGCAGGCGGGTGCCTGGGTACGCCGAAGGGCGGGTCCAGCGGACCGGGTTTCGGGTACCTCCCAATTCTCGGGGCATCGGGGGTGAGGCGGCAACGATGAAATTACGAACGCCACCCGATAGCCCATGGTCTGTCGGATATGTTCCACAACGGTGCGAACGGCGGCGAGGCGCCTCAGGGCCTTGATCCACAACGTCCGGAGGGCAGGGTGAACCGTCATCGACATGAGGGGCACTCCTTTCTCGGGTCGTTCGGCCGGTGTGATGGAAATCGCTTCGTCTGGCCCTTTCCGTTAGGCCGTTCGGGTGAAGCGAACGGCTCCCGTGGCGGCTTTCCGCCGTCCCGTCACCCCTGCACGGCCAGCACCAGCGGCAGCACCGCGCTCGCCCCCGCCCGACGCAGCAGCCGCGCGGCCACGGTGACCGTCCACCCGGAGTCGACGAGGTCGTCCACCAGCAGCACCGGGCCGCCGGAGGCCGCGACCGCCTGCTCCACCTCCGGGGGCAGGACGAGCGCGCCGGCCAGGGAGTGCAGGCGCTGGGCGCTGTTGCTGCGGGCGCCGTGCGGCGGCAGCCCGCCGGCGTACTCGATCCGGCCGAGCAGCGGCAGCCGGCCGATCTCGGCGATCCGCGCGCCGAGGCTGCCGACCAGCCGGGGCCTGGTCGAGGAGGCCATGACCACCACGCCGGCGGGCCGTTCCAGCCGGGTGCCCTCCGCCGTCGCGGGACCGGCCCAGCCGCCCGGACCGCGGGCCCAGTCGGCGAGCACCGCCACCAGCGCGTCCACCGCCTCGCCGGGCACCGGCACGTCCGGCGCCTGGTCGGCGAGCAGGGTGCGCAGCCGGTTGCCCCAGCCGATGTCCGACAGCCGGCCCAGTGCCCGGCCCGTCTCCGCCTGCTCGCCCGCCGGGATCCGTCCCTTGAGCGGCACCCCGAGCGCGTCCATCCCGGTCGGCCAGAGCCGACGCGGCTCGAAGCTCAGGCCCGGGCGGCCGAGCGCGGCCCGGGCGGCGGCCAGCGCCTCGGCGGAGACGTCCGGGGTGTGCAGCGGCCCCGCGCAGTTGTCGCACCGCCCGCACGGCGCGGCCTGCTCGTCGTCCAGCTGCCGGCGCAGGAACTCCATCCGGCAGCCGGTGCCCGCCGCATACTCGCGCATCGCCCGCTGTTCCGCCTCCCGGGAGGCGGCGACCTTGGCGTAGCGGGCGGTGTCGTACTCCCAGCTCTGCCCGGTGGCCGTCCAGCCGCCCTTGACCCGGCGGACGGCGCCGTCCACGTCGAGCACCTTGAGCATGGTCTCCAGCCGGGCCCGGCGCAGGTCCACCCGGGGCTCCAGGGCGGCGGTGGAGAGCGTCCGCCCGGCCTCGGCCAGTGCGTCGATGGTGCGGCGCACCTGCTCCTCCGGAGGGAAGGCCAGCGAGGCGAAGTAGCGCCAGATCGCCTCGTCCTCGCGCCCGGGCAGCAGCAGCACCTCGGCCCGGTCCACGCCTCGCCCGGCGCGGCCGACCTGCTGGTAGTAGGCGATCGGCGAGCTGGGCGAGCCGAGGTGCACCACGAAGCCGAGGTCGGGCTTGTCGAAGCCCATGCCGAGCGCGGAGGTGGCGACCAGCGCCTTGACCCGGTTGGCCAGCAGGTCGGCCTCGGCGGTGCGGCGCTCGGCGTCCTCGGTGCGGCCGGAGTAGGAGGCCACCGGGAAGCCGCGCTCGCGCAGGAAGGCCGTCACCTCCTCGGCGGCGGCCACCGTCAGGGTGTAGACGATGCCCGAGCCGGGGAGCCGGTCGAGGTGGTCGGCCAGCCAGGCGAGGCGGTGCGCCGGGTCGGACAGGGAGAGCACGCCCAGGGTGAGGCTCTCCCGGTCGAGCGGCCCGCGCAGCACCAGGGCGTGCTCGTCGGTGGCGCCGGTGCCGAGTTGCTCGGCGACGTCCGCGGTGACCCGGGCGTTGGCGGTGGCGGTGGTGGCCAGCACGGGGACGCCGGGCGGCAGGTCCGCCAGCATGGTGCGCAGCCGGCGGTAGTCGGGGCGGAAGTCGTGCCCCCAGTCCGAGATGCAGTGGGCCTCGTCGACCACCAGCAGGCCGGTGGATGCGGCGAGCTCGGGCAGCACCTGGTCGCGGAAGTCCGGGTTGTTCAGCCGCTCGGGGCTGACCAGCAGGATGTCGACCTTCCCGGCGGCGACCTCCTCCTGGACCCCGGCCCACTCGTCGGTGTTGGCCGAGTTGATGGTGCGGGCGTGGATGCCGGCCCGGCCGGCCGACTCGACCTGGTTGCGCATCAGGGCGAGCAGCGGCGACACGATCACCGTCGGCCCGGCGCCGCGGGCCCGGAGCAGGGCGGTGGCGATGAAGTAGACGGCGGACTTGCCCCAGCCGGTGCGCTGGACGACGAGGGCGCGGCGGCGGTCGACCACGAGGGCCTCGATCGCCGTCCACTGGTCCTCGCGCAGGGTGGCTCCGGGGCCGGCGAGCTCGCGCAGGACGGCCTCGGCCCGCGCCCGGACCTCGGCGCGGTCGGCGGTGGCGGTGGTGTGGGTGTCGGGCTGCTGCATGGCGTCCATGTAACCCCGTCCCTCCGACAAGCGGCGAATGCGGGGGAGCGGAGGCGGGGGAAGGCCGGGTGTATTTCATCCGCTGGTCCGCTGAACGACAGTCAAATTCCACTCACGGGAGCGGGTTTCGCCTGCTCCGAATGAGTGAAGAGAAATTCGAGGGCCGGGTTATCCACAGGAAAAAAAGAAGTTTCCGTGCCGCTCGTGGATCGGGTCCACTCTTGCGGCCATGAACGCGATGAACAACGAACACGTCATTCTGTCCCTCGGCCCGGCCTCCGATCACCGGCCGGTCGTCATGCGCGGTCCGGCCGACATGGCCGAGCTGCTTCCCTACTTCCTCGGCTTCTACCCCGACGACAGCATCGTCGCGGTGGGGCTGCACGGCCCCGGCCTGCACCAGGGCGGGGTGATCCGGGCGGACCTGCCGCAGTCGCCCGCGCAGTGGCCGGCCGCGGCGGAGGAGACGGCGGCCCTGCTGCTGGCCCTCTCCGAGCGGCACGGCGCCCGGCCGCTCCAGGTGCTCCTCTACCTCTGCCGGGATTCCGGCGCGCCCCACGCCCCGCCGGTGGTGGACGGGCTGCAGCCGCTGGCGGAGGCCCTCCGGGCGGCCTTCGGGCGCCGTGGCGTGGCCGTTAAGGAGTCGCTGTGCGTCTCGGACGGCCGCTGGTGGTCCTTCCTCTGCCGCGGCGACGGTTGCTGCGATCCGGCGGGCAATCCGGTGCGGCGCGGTCCCGATCCGGGCCCGGCGGGCGCCGCCGCGACGGTGGCCGGTCTGGTGCCGCGCGGCAGTCGGAAGGCGATCATCGGCGGGCTGGATCCGGTCGGTCCGCCGCAGGACGCCGCCCAGCGCGAGGCGCTCGCCCGGGCCGAGTCCGTGGACGCCCTCGCCCGGGAGCAGCGCATCGGCCTGCTCGACCAGGCCGTCGCCGAGTTCCAGGCCGGAGCCAGGGAGCTCGACGCGGACCGCACGGCCCAACTGCTGCTCGCCCTGCGCGACCGCCTGGTGAGGGACCGTGGCGTCGAGTTCGCCCGGCCCGCCGAGCTGGCCCCGGCCGAGCGGCTCTGGCGCTACCTCGCCCGGCGGGCCGTGCCGCCGTACGAGGGCTGCGCGGTGGCCCCGCTCACCCTGCTGTCCTGGACGTCCTGGGTCGCCGGGGACACGGCGACGGCCCGGGTCGTGCTCGGCCACGTCCTACGGCTCGCCCCGGGCTACCTGCTGGCCGAGCTGCTCTACGAGTCGCTCAACGACGGCATGACGCCGCAGGGACTGCTGGCCGCGGTCGAGGCCCAACGCCGTCGGCGCGAGGGGCCCGGGATCACGTCGGCCCCGGCGGGTGGGCCGCGGCCCCCCACGGGTGGGGCGCCCGGCGCCGAGGAGCCGCCGCCCACCGAAGGGCTGTCGTCCCCGGGTGACGCGGCCCCCGGGCCCGCCGTCCCCGAGGCCGACGGGGTCACTGGGGAGCGGCCCGGACGCTCCTCCGGCGGACGGCGGCACCGGCGGGGCGGCCGTCGGAAGGGCTCGCCCACCACGACGGCGCCGGCCGAGCACGGTCCGGGTGCCCCTGACGGCTCCGAAGGCCCGGAGCCGGGCGGCGCGACCGGGTCCGTCGCCCTGCTGCGGGCACCCGGACGGGCCGCCGCGCCCGGGCACACCCCGGTGGCCGGGGAGCGGTCCGCCCGGGCCCTGCGGCTCGGCCGGGCGGTCGGGGCGCACGCCGCCCGTACCGGGCTCCATCGCTGCCGGGGCGTCCGACGGGGGACGAGAGGAGTCCACCGTGCGCACTGAGCCGCTCCGTGCGGCCGTACCGGCCCGTCGGCCGCTACGCCTCGCCGCGTGCCATCTTGATCAGGCGGTCCAGCACCTTGCCGCCGCTCGCCCGAAGGCCGTCGTGCTCCCACTCATTGGTGATCCAGGTCCGCAGGCCGCGCACCGCGCGGGCGGTCTCCAGCGAATCGGCGGTGTCCACGTACATGTCGTCGTGGTACACCGCCGCGACGACCGGCACGGTGTTGGCGGCCAGCCGGGCCCGGTCGTACAGGTTGGGCCAGTCGGTGCGGGCGGCGAGCAGCTCCGCGGTCTCCTTCAGTGGGCGCAGCGCCGGGTCGGTGTCGAACATCCAGGGGTAGATCATCTCCCCGGTGAACAGCACCGGAGCGTCGGACTCCAGCGCGGCCCGGGCGTCGAACCGCGGGAACTCCTTGCGGACCCGCTCGGCCGCCCAGGCGGTGCCGCCTTGGTCCACCGACCGCTGGCCGTAGATCGACTCGTGCAGCACCGCGTAGAGCGGGCCGCCCGCGAAGGAGAGCTGGGCCTGGGCGCCGGCCAGGAAGGTGTCGGAGAGTTCGGGCCCGGCCGAGCCCTCCACCCAGGCCTCCTCCAGCAGGTGGTGCAGCGTGCCGGAGCCGCTGCCGCCGCCGAGCAGCAGGCCGAGGGCCTGGAACGCCTCGACGGTGAGCCGGCCGCCGTCCGGCAGGGTCGCGGGGGCGTCGGCGAGGTGGGCGGCGATCCGGCGCACCGCCTCGACGTCCTGCGGAAACCGGGCGTAGTGGCCCTCGTTCTTGCCGACCACGCGCGGGTATGCGGCGCGGTAGACGTCGTCGGCCGAGCTGCCGAGCCCGGCGAGGCCACCGGTGATGAAGGCCTCGGTCAGGCCTTCGGGCGCGATGGACAGGTAGGTGAGGGTGCAGAAGCCGCCGAAGCTCTGGCCGAGCACGCTCCAGCGGCGGTCGGCGCCGAGCAGCCGCTCACGGATCAGCTCGGCGTCCCGGACGATCGAGTCCGCGCGGAAGTGGGCCAGGTAGTTCGCCTGCTCCTGCGGGCCGCCGCGCCGGGCGAGGGTCTGCCGGGTCGCGGGGGTGGACCGTCCGGTGCCGCGCTGGTCGAGCAGGAGCACCCGGTAGTCGTCCAGGGCGCGGTCCAGCCAGGCGTCCCGGCCGAGTGGCCGGGCAGCCTTGCCGCCCGGCCCTCCCTGAAGGAAGACCAGCCAGGGCAGGTCGTCCCGCTCGCGGCCGACGGCCACCACCTCGCGGGCGTACACCTCGATCCGCTCGCCCTGAGGGGCGGCGTGGTCGAGCGGCAGCTGGAAGATGTGATCGGTCGTGACAATCCCGGGCAGCCGGCTGATGGCGGACATGCAACTCCTCGGTCTCTGCTGGTCACAGCGGTGGCGTCGCGGTTCACGGGGTCACCGGGTGCGGGGGCCGCGACCCCCGCACCGTATCCTGGCGGCGGTCGAGCGCCGGTTCGACCGCACAGTCCGTCCGATCGGACGGCCGGTACCGACCGGCGTCGGGCCCGAGCCTGCCCCTCGACGGCCAGGACGGCAGGTCCCCGGGCCTCGGACGGTGGATGGTGACGTGCCCGCCGTAAGGCCTCGGTGCCGTTCGGCGGAAGCGGCACGGCCGCCCGGCGGAGCCGCCCGACCAGCGGCGCAGCGGCGGTGCGTGACCTGGTGACGGTGCGCGGCGTTGACTTCGGGGGCCATCGCCCGGCTCGGGCGGACCGAACTCCGGGCGGTGCGGCCAGGCCGCCCGGGCGCCGGCAGCGGCCGGCGGCCGCTGCGGCACCACGTACGGTCCCCCTGCGGGGTCGGGCGGTCCGGCGGGCGCGGCAGGGGGAAGGGCGTCACCGGTAGGCCGGGACGCCGGACCTGACGGCCTACCGGGCGTGGTGGCGGGCCCCGGAACGAAGGCGCGGCGCGCCGGTACCGGACCGGTACCGAGCACCGCATGGCACGACCCGCCACCGGGTACGGCCAGGCACGGCACACCCGCCGACGGGACACCCCGTCGGCCCGGCACCATCAGCACGCGATCGAGCATGCTCGCGGCCCACCGGCCTGACCCGGCCACCGGACCGCCGAGGGGAGGAGAGTCCGGTGACCGCCATGAGGCCAGCACAGGCCATGCCGGCCGAGAGCGTGGTCGGCGCGCCGCCCAGACTGGTGGGCCGTCCCGACCAGGGCCCGGCCGCCGGTCCGGCGGGCGCACCCGTCGGCCAGAGCCGGCCGGCGACCCCGCCGCGTCCGCAGCCGCCCGCCGTCCACCACGCGGTCATCTGCGTCAACGCCCCGGCTATGGCAGCCTCCGGCCCCGACGGCCAGCTGCGCGGCCACGGCCTGAACGGCTTCTACCGCAACGGCGTCCGGGTGCTCGCCCGGATGGAGCTGCGACTGGGCGGCATGGAGCCCCTGCCGCTCCAGGGTGCCCTGACCAGCACCGCGGAGGCCCGCTTCCTCGGCGCCGTCCGCCTCCCCGGAGACCTCGACCCGGACCCGGCGCTCACCGTCGAGCGGCTGCGCCACGCAGACGGCGTGGAGACGGTGGTCGTGCGCAACACCGGTCCGCGACCCGCCCGGCTGCCGCTGGAGATAGCCCTCGGCACCGACCTCGGCCCGGTCACCGAGATCGCCGCCGGGTACCGCCAGCCCGACCTGCCGGGTCAGGTGCACTCCGCCGGGCTGCGTTGGACGGGGCCGGTGCACAGCGCGGTGGTGAGCGCCCAGCCCTCCCCGCACGCAGTCCTGGCCGGTGCCGGAGTGCTCCGCTGGGACCTGGAGATCCAGCCCGGCGCCCGCTGGTCGGTCGAGCTGCACACCGAGCTGGAGAGCGCCGCTACCGGCCCGCGCCCGCCGGGCGGACGCGGCACCGGTGTCCCGCTGCCCTGGTCCGATCCGGAGGTCCGCAGCGACGACGCCCGGGCCGCCGTCCTGGTCTCCCGCTCGCTGGACGCCCTCGGCGGGCTGCTGTTCGCCGACCCGGACCGTCCGACCGACCTCTACTCGGCCTCCGGCGCGCCCTGGCGCTTCGGCCTCGCCCCGGCCGACGCACTCTGGGCCGCCCGGCTGACCCTGCCGCTCGGCACCCGGCTGGCGGCCGGCACTCTCCGGGCGCTGGCCCGCCGTCAGCAGCCCGCCGCCCCGGGTCGTACCGAGGGCCTGCTGCCCGGCGCCCTGCGCCACGGCGGTCCCGAGCTGCCGCCCACCTGCACCGCCACCGAGGCGACCTTGCTGTTCGTCACGGTGCTGGCCGAGGCCTGGCGCTGGGGCCTGCCCCGGGCGGAGGTCGCCGAGCTGCTCCCGGCCGCGGAGCGGGCACTGGCCGCCCTGCGCGAGGGGCTGGTGGACGGCTTCGTCACCGACCTCGGTCGCCCGGCCGAGGAGCGCTCCGCCCACCCGGTCGCCGCCCGCGCCGAGGTCCAGGCGCAGGCCCACCGCGCCGCCCTGCACGGGGCCGAGCTGCTGGAGGCCTTCGGCCGGCCGGGCGCCGAGGAGTGGCGTGGCTGGGCCGCCGCACTGCGCGGGCGCTTCCGCGAGCGGTTCTGGATCGACGACCTGTCCGGCGGCCGCCCCGCGGCCGGGCTGGCGCCGGGCGGACAGCCGCTGCCCGCTGTCGCCTCCTCCCTGGTGCACCTGTTGGACACCGGGCTCGCCGTCGACGGCGGCCGGCACGAGAGTCTGCTGGACCGCGAGCAGACACGGCTGCTCGCCCAGCGCCTGGTCGCGCCGGAGCTGGACAGCGGCTGGGGCCTGCGCACCCTGAGTGCCAAGTCCCCCCGGTTCAACCCGCTCGGCCACCGCGGTGGCGCGGTGCGGGTCCACGAGACGGCGCTGGCGGTCGCCGGACTGGCCGAGGCCGGTCACGAGAACGAAGCCGGCACCCTGCTGGAGGGCCTGCTCGCCGCGGGTGCCCACTTCGAGGGGCGGCTGCCGGAGATGTACGCGGGGGAGCAGCGCACCCCGGGTTTCCCACCGGTGCCGCACCCGGCGGCCTGCCGCCCGGCGGCGGTCTCTGCGGCCGGTGCCGTGCACGCGGTGTTCTCGCTCGCCGGGGTCCGGCCCGACGCCCCGGGCGGCCGGGTACTGGTTCGCCCGGCCAGCACCGCGCCGCTCGGCGAGCTGGAGCTGACCGGCCTGCGGGTGGCGGGTGAGCCCTTCTCCGTCCGGGTGAGCCGGATCGGCGTGGCGATGGTGGAGGAGGCGTCCACGGACCTGCAACTCGTCGCCCACTGAGCCCGCCGCCGCGCATCCGGGCCCGGGCGTCGGTGACACC
>NZ_JBHUAF010000094.1:0-25315 GCF_042789895.1 Kitasatospora sp. NPDC056783 | reverse complement strand
CCCCGGCACGGGGTCGTCAGGACTGGCTGTCGGGGCGGAGCTGGTTGAGGACGGTGGTGGCGATGCCGGTCACCGAGGCGGTCATCACCTCGGGGGCCGGGATCGCGCAACCGGTGTGGCGGCGGATGTGGCCGATGAGTTCGGTGGCGGTCAGGGAGTCGGCGCCGAGCTGGTCGATGCGGCGGCCGACGTCGACGCGCTCCGGCGTGGTGTGGAGACCGGAGGCCAGCCAGGTGGTGAGGGCCTCCAGCAGGATCGGGCGGGCCTCCTCGGCGCTGGCGGCGGCCCGCAGGCGCGGCAGCAGGCTGTCGTCGTCGCCGGCGTCCGCCGTGTGCACCAGCATCGCGGTGCGCGGCGCGGTGACCGCGGGGAGGAAGGCCATCAGCGCCTGCTCCCGGCCCCGGGACTCGGCGACCACCGCGGAGACCGTGGTGTCCGGGTCGTGGAGCAGCATGTCGAACCGGTCCAGGGCCTGGGCCGAGGTCATGGGCAGGATGCCGTAGTCGCTCATCACCGAGGTGATCCCGGTGCGGAGCACGTAGCCGACGTCGGAGATGGCACCGAACTGCAGGACGGTGGCGGGCAGGCCGTCGTGCCGGCGCTGGTGCGCGATGTTCTCCAGCGCGAGGCTGGCCGCGGCGTAGGAGGCCTGCCGCCGGTTGCCCAGCAGCGCGGCGAAGGACGAGTACAGGACGAAGAAGTCGAGGTCCCGCTCGCGGGCGTGGGCGTCGAGCAGGAGCGCTCCGGTGAGCTTGGGGCCGAGGACGGTGAGGTACCGCTCGGCGGACAGGTCGGTGATCTCGCCGTCATCGAGGACCATCGCGGCGTGGACCACCCCGGCGAGCCGGCGTCCGCCCGCGTCGATGTCGCGGAACAGCCGGTCGACGGCCTCCGGGTCGGAGACGTCGACGGAGCGCGCCTCCACCTGGACGCCCTGGGCGTTCAGGCCGCTGACCAGGCCGGCGGCGTTCGGGTTGGCCTCGGTGCCGCGCCGGCTGACGAGCGTGAGGTGGCGCGCTCCCCGGCGGACCAGGTGCCGGGCGGTCTCGGCGCCGAAGCCGTCGAGACCACCGGTGACCAGGTAGGTCGCCGTGGCGTCCAGCACCGGCGCGTCGGCGGCGCGGTCCAGCGGGACGCCGTCCTCCAGCAGGATGACCGTCTTGCCGGCCCCCTGGCCCGCCAGGACGCCGTCCATGGCCTCGTGGATCCGGTCCGCGGAGTAGACCGTGTGGGGCACCGTGCCGCACTCGCCGCTGTCGATCATCTTCTGCAGGTCCCGCAGGCAGCGGTCCACCCTGGCGGAGGGCTGCTCGAACCAGCCGACCACGTCGACGGCGTGCACGGTGGCACCGCGTTCCAGGGACGGCATCCGCAGCGGCGCCGGGGTCGGCGCCACGTCGAAGAAGTGCCCGCCCGGCGTCAGCAGGTCCAGCGCGCGCTGGCGCAGGTCCGGCGTGATGGCGCCGAGGTCGAGGATGACGTCGACACCGCCTCCGGTGACCTGGCGGACCTCCTCGGCGAAGCCGGGCGCACCCGAGTCCACCACGTGGTCGATCCCCGGCAGGCTCAGCAGCGCGCGCAGCGCCGGCGTCGCGGCGCCGACGATGACGCGGCTCCCGGCGCGCCGGGCGAAGTCGACGGCCGCCAGCCCGGTCGCGTCGGCCCCGCCCAGGACCAGGACGCTGTCCTCCGGTCCCACGTCGGCCAGGTGGCCCAGGACGTGGTGCGTGGTGAGCCAGGCGGTGAGCAGGGTCGCCGCCGCGACGGAGGTGACCTGCTCGGGCAGCTTCACCACCCGGTCGGCGCGCAGGTTGATGTGCGAGGCCAGCCAGCCGCCGGCCGTGATCCCGGCGACCCGGTCGCCCGGGACGACGCCGGTGACGTCGTCCGCGACTGCGGTCACCACGCCCGCGCCCTCGCAGCCGAGGTGGACGTCGCCCGGACGCGCGCCGCGCGGCGGGAGCAGGCGCCCGGTGGTGAAGAGGGCGTCCCTGCTGTTGAGGGCCGCGGCCTGCACCCGCACGGTGATCTCCCCCGGCCCGGGGGCGGGGACGGCGCTGTCCTGCCAGACCAGCCGGGGCGGGGCGCCCGCCTCGCCGTGCACGGTCAGCGCGAACTGCGCGGTGGTGCCGTGGGCACGGGTCCGCCGGGTCTCCGGCACCGCCCGCACCCGCACGGCGAACCGGCCGTGCGCGGTGATCACGCACTCGTCCTCGGCGTCGGGGTGGGTGATCTCGTACGCCACGTGGCCGGCCGCCCGCTCCGCCGGCCCCTCGGTCGCGGCGACGACCCGGATCCTGCGGACCGTCACCAGCGGCTGCTCGTTGGCCAGGCTGCGGCCGGCACCCCACAGGGCCGAACCGGTGTGCGTCATCGGGGCGTCCAGGCTGTCGGCGGTCGTCGACGCGACCAGCCACAGGGTGGGCTGGAGGTCACCGCCGGCCCGCGCGCAGGCGGCGGCCAGGGCGCTCAGCTCCGCACAGGCCCGGGCGACCCGCTCGGTGATCCGCTCGGCCGGCGCCGGCACGGTGTCGTCGGCGATCAGCACGACATCGACCGGCCCGGCGGCCGGCAGCAGGGCCGCCCAGTCCGTCGGCGACTGGAAGGCCGAGACCGTCACCTCGCGGGCTCCCGTGGCGGTCAGGGCGGCTGCCACGAGGGCGCCGAGGCCCTCGGCCGTGCCGTTCCCGTTCTCGGTGATCAGCAGGCACGGGGAGGCCGCGACGTCCGCCTCCTGTTCCCGCTGCTCGCCGGCGGGTCCGGCGCCCGGGGCGCGCACCGCCGCGATCACCGAGGCGGGAACGCCCTCGACGTCCGGCTGCGCGCTCAGGAACGCGCTGGTGGAGAAGCCCGCTCGCTCCAGCACGGGCGCCCACTGATCGCGGGTCAGCGCCGCGCCGGCCGGCCGCAGTTCGGTGTCGGTGGAGTCCCAGAAGGAGTCCAGGATGCCGAACAGGGTCGCCACGTAGGCGTTGCTGTGCATCTCCAGGGCGACGAGCTGGCCGTTGTCGTCCAGCAGCGTGGCGGCATGGCGCATGCCCCGGGTGATGTCGGTGGTCGTGTGCAGGGCGTTGCTCGCGATGACGAGGTCGAAGGAGCCCGCCACGAACCCCTGGTCGAGCGGGTCGACGCCGAGGTCCAGCGCGCGGTACTCCAGGAAGTTGAAGGCGGCGAAGCGGGCCTCGGCCTTGGGGAAGAACGCCGAGGAGACGTCGGTGTAGACGTAGTGGGTGCGGTCGGCCGGCAGGTGGGGCAGGATCCGGGCGGTGAAGCCGCCGGTGCCGGCGCCGATCTCAAGGATCCGCAGGGGCCGGTCGGCCGGCCAGTCGGCCAGGGCGGTGCCGAGGTACGCCACGGCCGCGTCCGACAGGTAGGTGAGCCCCGGGTCGTGGTTGTAGACCTGCGCGGCGATCGGACCGGACTCGCCGAACAGGACCTCCAGGCCCTCCGCCTCACCGGTGAGGACGCCGGGCAGGCTGCGGCCGACCCAGGCGGCGGCCTGCCACATCACGATCAGCTCGGGGAACTCGGCGAGCCAGCCCTGCACGAGCTCCTCGGGAACCGGGGTGCCGCTCTGCTGCCAGCCGCCCTCCGGACGGGCGGTCACCAGCCCGTACCGGACCGCGATCGCCAGCATCGTCTCGACCATCTTGCCCAGGCTCTCCCGGACGCCCGCGCTCCTCAGGTCGTCCATGGTGAAGACCCGCTCGCCGGCCTGGCCGACCGGCTCGATCGCGCCCCGTGCCACCGCGGACTCCAGGATGCGGTCCACCGCGGCCGCCATGAACTGCGCGCTCAGCTGCCGGGACCGCTCCATGTGGCCGCTGTAGCCGGCCTCCCGGAACGCCTCGTCGAGCCGGGCGACGACCGGGCCGCAGTCCTCGATGACCCGGGCGGGATCGGGCAGCGGGCTGGGGGTGCCGGGCAGCGCGGTCATCCGCGGGCGGGCCCTGAGCACCTCGTCGTAGACCCGGGGCGCGGGCGAACCGGTGTTCTCGATGCGCCGCGCGTACACGTCCACCAGGTCGAGCAGGACCGTCCCGTCGGTGTCGCAGACGGTGATGTCGCACATGAGGCCGGTCTCGGTCACGGCCGTCAGCCGCATGTGCGCCACGACGGCGGCGGGCAGCGGGCCCCAGACGCGGACGCTGCCCATCGACACCGGCAGGTGCGGGACGTAGGGCTGCGCGGAGCCGGTGACGGCGCGGGCGGACAGCGGCAGCATCGCCTGGAGGCAGCCGTCGAGCAGGACCACGCGGGCCTGGTGCTCGCTGTCGGCGAACCGGTCCGTGCGCAGCCTCGCCAGTCCTTCGCTGCCCTGGACGGCCAGCGTCTCCAGCGTCCGGAAGGCCGGCCCGTAGTGCAGCGAGACCGCGGTGCAGGCCTCGTAGTGGTCGGACATGTCGACGCTCTCGCCGATCCGCCCGGCGAGGTCCGCCAGGTCCAGCGGAGCGGGCCGGCCGTCGGCCAGGCCGCGCCAGCGCCCGCTCACGTGCTGGACGGCCTCGATGTCGTGCCCGGTGTGCCCGGCGACGACGAAGGTCCCGTCGGGGCGGACGGTGGTCGTGGTGCGCACCGGAGCCGCGCCGGGCTCGCCGGGCAGGACCAGCGACCGGGCGATGGCTATGCCGAGCAGTTCGACGGGCCCGCCGTGCACCTCGCGGGCCGCCGACAGCGCCATGTCGAGGAAGCCCGTGCCGGGCATGACGACGGCCTCGCCGACCTTGTGGTCGCCGATCCAGGCCGCGCTCTGCTCCCGGCCCCAGGTCGGGTCGCCCGCGAGCAGGCGCCGGCCGAGCAGCGGGTTGGACGCGGGCGGCTGCGGCACCGGCGCGATCTCGTGGTCGGACCACCACGAGGGGTCGCCCAGCTGGAAGCGCTGGCGCTGCCACGCGTAGGCCGGGACGTCGACGACGCGACAGCCCCGGGGGAAGAACCGGTCCCAGTCCAGCCGCGCCCCGGCCGCGACCGCGCGCAGCACGGTGCCGCGCAGGGTCCGCGGACCGGCGCTGATCCGGGTCAGCGTCGACGCGACCTCCACCGAAGCGCCCTCGTCGCCGGCGATGCGGCGCAGGTAGCCGCTGAGCGCCGGGTGGGGGCCGACCTCGACCAGGACATCGCAGCCGTGCTCCTCGCCGACCAGCGCCGCGACCGCGTCGGCGAACCGGACCGGCTCGCGCACGTTGCGCCACCAGTAGTCGGCGTCCATCTCCCCGTCCGCGACCGCGCGGCCGGTGACGGTGGAGATCAGCGGGATCCCGCCCGGACCGGCCACGAGCTCGCCCAGGCCCTCCTTCAGCGGGCCGCGGACCGCGTCCATGGCCGGGCTGTGGAAGGGGTAGTCCAGGCGCAGGAACCGGAAGGACACGCTGTCGGCGGCGCAGCGCTCCTCCAGGGCCTCCAGCGTCTCGCTGTCGCCGGCCAGGGTGACGTCGTTGCGGGAGTTCACGGCCGCGACCACCACGCGGTCGGCCGCCCCCGTCTCGTCGAGCAGGCACTGGGCCTGCGCGGGCGACAGCGCCACGGCCGCCATCCGCCCGGTCCCGAAGGTGGGTGCCTGCGAGATGCTGCGGTGCGCGATCACCCGGCACGCCTGGGAGCGGTCGAACACGCCGGCGCAGTAGGCGGCCGCGACCTCGCCGACGCTGTGGCCGCAGACCGCGTACGGGAGCACGCCCCGCTCGCGCAGCGACATGACCAGGCCGGCCTGCAGCGCGAACAGCATCGGCTGCGCCACCTCGGTCAGCGCCCACCGGGCGTTGTCGGGCGTGGCCATCTCGGCCTCGACCGACCATCCGAGCAGCGGCTCCAGTTCGCGGCTGACGGCCCGCACCTCGGCGGTGAAGGCGGCGTCGTGCCCCAGCAGTTCCGCGCCCATCCGCGGCCACTGGGTGCCGTTGCCGCTGAAGACGAACCCGACGCGTCCGCGCGAGGTGCTGACGGCCGAGGCCGCCTCGTCCGACGCGCCCTTCTCCGCCAGCTCCCGCAGCGCCCGCGCGGCCGCCGCGCCGCTGGTGGCCAGCACGGCCGCGCTCAGCTCGCGGCGCTCGCGCCGCCGCACGGTGGTGTACCCGACGTCCGCCAGGGCGGAGTCGTCGATGGCCTCCAGGTGGTCGGCCATCGCCAGCGCCGCCTCGCGCAGCGCCGCCTCGGTGCGGCCGGTGACCACCACCGGCACGGCCGCGCCCGCCGGGGCGGACCCGCCCTCGTCGGCGCCCGGGGCCGGCTGCGCGTCCAGCATTTCCAGCACCACGTGCGCGTTCGCGCCGCCGATGCCGAACGAGTTCACGCCGGCGATGCGCCGCGTGCCGGGGCCGCCGTCCAGCGGCCGCATCGCCGTCACCGGGTCGAGCCCCAGCCCGCCGAAGTCGATCGACCGGTTCAGCGGCTGCGCGTGCAGGGTCGCGGGCACCCGCCGCTCGCGGAGCACCAGCAGGGCCTTGAACAGGCCCGCCATGCCGGCCGCGGCCTCCAGGTGTCCCAGGTTCGACTTCACCGAACCGATCGGCAGCGGCTTCCCGCTGCGCCGCCGGCCCAGCACCCGTCCCAGGGCCTCGCACTCGGCCGGGTCGCCCGCGGCCGTGCCGGTCCCGTGGGCCTCCACGTACGAGACCTGGTCGGCGGTCACCCCGGCCTCGGCGTACGCGCGCTCCAGCATCGCCGCCTGCGCGGCCGCGCCCGGCATGGACATCCCGAGGGTCCGGCCGTCGGCGTTGACCACCGATGACCTGATCACCGCGTGCACCCGGTCGCCGTCGGCCAGGGCGCGGCTCAGGGTCTTCAGCAGCACGACGCCCGCGCCCTCGGACCGGACGAAGCCGTCGCCGTCCTGCGAGAACGAGTGGCAGCGCCCCGTCGGGGAGAGCATCGACGCCTGGCTGGAGATGACGTGCCCGCCCGGGCCGAGCACCAGGTTCACGCCGCCGGCCAGCGCGACGTCGCAACGGCCCGAACGGACCGTCTCGGCCGCCAGGTGGAGGGCCGTCAGGGAGGAGGAGCAGGCCGTGTCGACCGTGTGGGACGGCCCGTGGAAGTCGAACAGGTAGGACAGGCGGTTCGCCGCGCTGAACGCCCCGGTTCCGGTGGGGGCGAACGAGTTCATCACCCCGGGGCGGCGCAGCAGCAGGCCCCAGTAGTCCTGGACGGTCAGGCCCATCACGACCGCCGCGTCCGAGCCCGCCAGCAGCCGCGGGTCGACGCCGGCGTCGTCGAAGGCCTCGACCGCGCACTCCAGCAGCAACCGCTGCTGCGGATCGATCTGGGCGGCCTCCTTCGGCGAGATGCCGAAGTACTCCGGGTCGAACCCCCAGACGTCCCCGAAGATCCCGGCCGCGCCGGTGTAGGCCTTCCCCGGCCGCACCCCGCCGCCGTCGATCACGAAATCGTCGGTGCTGAACCGGTCACCGGGGACCGACGTGACGAGGTCCTCGCCGCCGGCCAGGGCCGCCCACAGCCCGCCCAGGGTGGTGATCCCTCCGGGGAGGCGCAGACCCACCCCGATCACCGCGACCGGCTCCCCCGCGCCCTCGGCAGTCCTGGCACCGCTCGTGCCGACTCGTTCCTGACTCACCATCACTGCGCCCGCCCTTTCACATATTTCTTCCACACGCGTGACCGCTTGCGTTTCTCACATGCGTGACCGCCCGCGTTTCCGGACAGGGGATCCTGTGGCCGTCCGCGCGGCTGCTCGTGGTTCTCGGAAAGTGGTTCTCGGAAACTCGGGCCGGCCCCGTCCGGGGACCGGTGTCCGGTGGGGAGTGGAGAAGACCGGGTTCGGCGGGGCACGGTCCACCGCACGGTGTCCTGCGGGCTCGCGCCGCGTCACACCGTGGGAACGCCACCGCGTTGCCGGAGATCGGCGGGTGCGCCCCGCGGCCCTGGAGGTTTCCCCACTCCAGGGCACGGGCGACCCGCGCGAGCGGCACACCGGTCCCCCCGGGCGGCGGGAACAGCCTCGCCGGCCCGGGTCGGTCCGTGTGCTCGCGCCGTGTTCTGTGCGCCTATGCGGCTGCCCTGGCGGTCAGTCGCATCTTGAGTTCACGCGGCCCCATCGAGGTGGTGATGGCCGGGTGCCCCTGGCCGGGCATCGGCTCCAGCCGCCAGCGGGAGGCGATGTCCGCCAGCGCCAGCACGGCCTCGGTGACGGCGAACTGGTCGCCGATGCACTTGCGCGCGCCGCCGCCGAAGGTGAGGAAGGCGTTGTTGCGCGGGGTCGAGTGCCGCTTCTCGGCGTCCCAGCGGTCGGGGTCGAAGGCGTCGGGGTTCGGGTAGTAGTGCGGCAGGCGGTGCAATGCGTAGGAGCTGTACGCGATGGTCGTGCCGGCCGGGATGTCGTAGTCGCCCAGGCGGGTGTCCGCCGTGACGGTCCGGGTCCAGATCATTCCGGCGGGCGGGTACAGCCGCAGCGTCTCGGTGATGATCTGGTCGGCGAGCTTCAGGTCGGGCAGGTGGTCCAGGGAGACCGGCTTGCCGTCCAGGACGCGGTCGACCTCGGCCCACAGCCGCCGCTCGATGTCCGGGTGACGGGCGATCAGGTACAGCGCCCAGGACAGCGCGATCGCCGTCGTCTCCGAGCCCGCCACCAGGAAGGTCAGCACCTCGTTGCGGAGTTCGGCGCTGCTCAGGCGCTCGCTCTGGCCGCCGACGGGGCACTCGGAGGCGCCGGTGTCGCGGGACGCCAGGAGCGCCGAGAGCAGGTCCCCGTGGTCCTCCGGGTTGGCCTGGGCCTTGGCGATGATGTCGGTCACGGTGTTGTGGAGCCCGGCCAGGGCCCGCTGGTAGCGCCGGTTGCCCGGGGTGGGTATCCGGTTCAGCACGGCCGGCAGGAACATCTGCCGGTAGGTCGCGTGCTGCACCTCGATGGCGTCGCCGACCAGCCGGCGCAGGTCCTGCGGGGGCAGTGTCCCGCCGAGCATCGCCTGGAGCATGTTGTGCATCGTCAGGCCGAGCATCTCCGCCGGCATGTCCAGGATCTGACCGTGGCGCCACTTGCCGGTCATCAGGCTCGTGCCCTCGGTCATCACCTGGGCGTAGCCGGAGAGCCGGTTGCGGTGGAACGCGGGCTGGACCAGCCGGCGCTCCCGCCGGTGCATGGAGTGCGGACAGGTCACCAGGCCGTCGCCGAACACCTGCTTGGCCTGGTCGAACAACAGGCCGCCCTTGTCGTAGACGCGGTCGTTGAGGAGGATCTGCGAGGTCAGCTCCGGGTCGCAGACCATCACCGCCTTGAGCGGGCCGACGCTGATGCTCATGACGTCGCCGTGCGTGGGCAGCGAGCGCAGGAATCCGCGCGGGTCGCGCAGGGCCCTCACCGCATGGCCCACGACGGGGAGTGCGCCGGGCGCCACGGGAATGCCCTCACCGGGATACGTGGTGGTCCTCTTGCCTGCAAGCGAGTTGCGCATGCGACCCTCCCGGGTGCGTCGAGTTCCATTCCGGCCCATTTGGGGAAAGGGCCGATAATGAATGACCGAGTGTTTTACTGATGCCACACAAATGAGCGCCTTTCGCGACAGCACAGACTATCAGCGTGATCGCGACGGGTGCGTGATTCGAGCGTGATCGCGACGTGATCCCGCTGGTGGTCCCCGTATTAGCCGACTGAACCCCGGCCAATCGCCCACACCGGAAGGCGCTCCGGGATCGCCTGCGGGGCGCCGGAGCCGGCCCCCCTGGCGACGATTGCCGACCAAAGATCACAAACGGAACTCCAAACATGGCCCGACCGCTCCTGGCTAAAACCGCCGATGGGCCTTGACGACCACCATCGAATTAATGATTCAATAGCGGCGCGCGTCCGGAACCCAGGCGTTCCACGGGTTCCGGGTTCACGGGAGCCGCTACTCGAACGGGGGGCGTCAGTGCAGTTCGCAATCCTCGGGTCGGCTACGGTGCGTTCCGCGAACGGCGCCCCCCTGGCAACTATGAGACCCCGCCAGCGGAGCACCCTGTGCATCCTCTTGCTGAATAGCGAACGCCGGGTGAGCAAGGAATATCTCGCCGACGCGCTCTGGGGGGCCGACCTGCCCAGCGATCCGGGCGGCGCACTCCGGAGCAACCTCTACGGCCTCCGCAAGGTGACACCGATCAGGGGCCGGCTACAGACCGGCCGCGACGGCTACGGCCTCGCCCTGCACGAGGGCGACGTGCTGGACCTGGACCGCTTCCGGGGCCTGGCCCAGCAGGCGCGGACGGCCCAGCTGCTGGGCGACGTCGACGCCGCGGCCCGGCTGTTCCAGCGCGCCCTGGACACCTGGGGCGACCCTCCGCTGGCCGACATCCCGGCCACGCCGATCATGCAGCCGGTCGTCTCGGAACTCCTCGAACACCGCCATGCCGCCCAGGAGTCGCTGGTGGACGCCCGGCTGACCCTCGGCCAGCACCACGAACTGCTGCCGTTCCTGATGTCGCTCACCGCCGCGCAGCCGCTGCGGGAGCGCCGGTGGGAGCAGCTCATCCTCGCCCTGTACCGGTGCGGCAGGCGGGCGGAGGCGCTGGACACCTTCACCCAGGCGCGCCGGCTCCTCGTCGAGGACTACGGCATCGACCCCGGGGGCCCGTTGCGGCACCTTCAGCAGCTCATCCTGGCGGACGACCCGATGCAGGCCCTGACCCTGCCCGTCCCGCCCCAGCGGATCCACGCCGACATCGCCCGCGAGCCGCGCCCCCAGCAGCCCGACACCCCCCGGCCACCGGTCGCCGTTCCCCACCAACTCCCGGCCGAGCCACGGAACTTCATCGGGCGCGAGGCCGAGCTCAAGATGCTCACCGAGGTGGCGGACGGGATGTCGCCGGTCGGCTCCTCCCCGGTGGTCTCCGTGCTGTGCGGCCCCCCGGGGATCGGCAAGACGGCCTTCGCCCTCCACCTCGCCCACCGGATCGCGGACCGCTTCCCCGACGGGCAGCTGTACATCGACCTGGGCGCCTTCGGCCCGGCGACCGACCCGGTCGACGCCCAGGAGGCGATCCGGTCCGTCCTCGCCCCGCTGATCCGGCTGCCGGATCCGGACACGATGTGCCCGGCCGCCTACGCCAACCTGTACCGGACCACCCTCGCGCAACGGCGGATGCTCATCCTGGTCGACAACGCGTACGACAGCGCGCAGGTGCAGCCGCTGATCCCGGCCGGCCCGCAGTGCATGGTCATCATCACCAGCCGCCGCAAGCTCACCGGCCTGGTGACCTCGCACGGCGCCCGGCTGACCACCCTGGACCTGCCCTCCCGGGCCGAGGCGACGGCCCTGCTCGCGAGCCGGCTGGCCGCCGGCGGCCTCGCCGTCGACGGCGCCGTCCTCGCCGAGATGGCCGAGGCGTGCGCGCGACTGCCGCTGGCGCTGGTGATCGCGGCCACCCGAGCGGTCGGCAGGCCCATGGTCCCGCTGCGCCACCTGGCCGACGAACTGCGCAGCGAGCAGAACCGGCTGAACGTGCTGCGCGGCGGCCGGGCCTCGGGCGACATCCGGACGGCCTTCTCGTGGTCCTACCGGCGCCTGACCCGCACCGAAGCACGCATGTTCCGCGTCCTCGGCGCGCACCGGGTGCGCGAGATCACCGCCGCCGAGGCGGGACGGCTGGCCGAGGTGCCGACCCTGGCGGCGATGCAGGCCCTCACCGGGCTCGCCTACGCGCACCTGATCCGGGAGTACGCCGCCAGGCGGTACCGCTTCGACGACCTGATGGGCGCCTACGCGACCGAGAAGGCGCGGGAGGAAGAGGACTGACCGCCCGGGTGGCGGCCGTGAGCAGTGGAACGAGGAGGAAGACGTGAACAGGCGATCGCTGGCCGGGCTCCGGGATCTCCTGCGGCCGGGAGCCGGTCCGTCGCGGGCCGACCTCGCCGCGGGAGCGGAGGACCGGGTGCCACTGCCGTACCCGTCGGGCTGGTTCTGCCTGGCACTGTCCCGCGAGGTGCCGGCCGGCGCGGTGGTGAACCGACGCCTCGCGGGGCGCGACGTCGTCCTCTACCGCACCAGGGGCGGCGTCCTGCGGGCCGTGGACGCCCACTGCCCCCACCTGGGCGCCCACCTCGGCGCCGGCGGGGCGGTGGACGGCGAGCACCTGGTGTGCCCGTTCCACCGGTTCGCCTTCGACGTCGAGGGGTCCTGTGTCAGGGCGCCGGGCGGCACCCCGCCCCGGGCCGCACTGGGGCGGCACTCCGTGCGCGAGCGGGGCGGGGTCGTCTACGTCTGGCACGGCCACGACGCCGCGCCGCCCTCCTGGGAGCCTTCGGAGCTGCCCGACGACCGGTTCGCGCCCGCCGCCACGTGGAGCACGGTCCTGACCTCGCACCCGCAGGAGGTCATGGAGAGCTTCGTCGACTACGAGCACCAGGCGGTCGTGCACAACGTCGCGCTCCGCGAGGTGAAGGCGCCGCTGGAGGACGGGCCGCTGCTGCGCATCGCCTTCGGCGCGGCCATCAGGCTCTCCGTCGGCCTGGGGACCATCCGGGTGGAGCAGGGCCTGGCCCTGTCCGGACTCGGCCTGGCGTCGGGCGAGGTGACGCTCCATCAGATCGGGATGACGCTGGGGGTGGTGGTCACGGCGACCCCGGTCGGGCCGTGGCGGACCCGGCTGCGGGTGGTCATCATGACGGACGCCGCCTCGCGCCCGAACTTCCCCCTGCCCCGGAAGGCCGCCGCCGTGTCGCTGTCCGCCGTGGCGGGGCGGGCGCTCATGTGGACCGTGGTCCACCACATGGTCCAGGACGCCCGGATCTGGAACCGGAAGCGGTACCTGCCGGACCCCGCGCTCACCTCCGCGGAGGGCGCGATCGGCCGGTACCGGGGCTGGGCGGGGCAGTTCTACCCCCTGGAGGAACCGGCCGGCCGGGCCTGACCGCGGAGCGACCCGGCCCTGTCCGGGATGGGCGATGAACTCCCCGCGGTCCGCGGGGAGTTCATCGGTGTCCGGCGCCGATCCGGACAGTGACTAGCGGCGGGAGTACATGGTCCCGCCGAGCGCCCAGTTCTCGCGCTCGACCTCGTCGATGATCACCCAGACGTCCTCCGTCTTGGCGTCGCAGGTGCGCACGATCGCCTCGGTCAACTCCTGGACGAGGGCTTCCTTCTGTTCGGAGGTACGACCGGGGAACATCTGCACGCGGATCATGGGCATGTGGCTCTCCTCAAGGGGGTCGGGGATTCGGTGGGTCAGCTGAGCGGAGCGACGAGGTAGGGCCTGCCGAGTCCGGCCGCGTACGCGAGCGTCTCCCAGGTGCCCGACCCGTCATCGGTGCCGGTCAGCGGGAAGCCGATGACGAGGTCGCTGTGGTCGACGAGCCAGCGGTTGCGCGCGGTGAACGCGGCCGCGCCGATGCCCTCGGGGTGGTCGAGCTCGACGATCCGCTCGACCCGGCCCGCGGCGTGCGCCTGCTCGATCGCCTCCCGCGCGTCCGCCGGCTGGTCGGCGCACCGCACGGGGACGGCCACGACCAGCCGGCCGGCGTCGCGACCGGCCAGGAAGCGCAGCGCCGAGGTGTCGACGCCCGCGGCGCCGCCGAGCAGCCAGCCGCGGTCCGCGGCCGGTACGTCGGCGAACGGCGCGAGCACGCGCTCGAACAGCTCCGCCAGGACGTCGTGTCGCGACTCGGTCTGACGCGTGCCGGTGATGGCGATGGTCAGGCCCGGGTGCACGGTGCGGCCCACGTCGGTCACGCGTTCGCGTCGGTCAGGCGGCGCGGGTCGAACAGCGAGATGTCGTGGGTGCTGGTGCCCTCGGTGGCCAGCTGCGCGATCACCTCGCCCAGCGCGGGGGCGAACTTGAAGGCGTGGCCCGAGGTGCCGGCGGCGACGGTGATCCGGTCGCTCTGGGCCGACGGGCCGATGATGAAGCCCAGGTCCGGCGAGTTGTCGTACATGCAGACGCGGCTGCGCAGGTAGCGGCCGGGCAGCGCCGGGATCCGCTTGGCCAGGAACTCCCGCACGGCCTCGATGTCCCGCGTGCTGACGTGGCGGTCGAGGGAGTCCGGGTCCGCGAGATCGCCGCCGCTGTGGATGCCGGCCTTGACGCCGCCGGAGGGGCCGTCGACGGCCGGGTGACCGTAGCCGACCGTGCCGTTCTCGCCCTCCCAGATCCAGTACGGCTGGCGGCCGGGGTAGAAGTCCTCGGCCCGCGAGATCGGGTCGAACCAGAGCATCACCTTCCGCATGACCTTGATGTGCGGCTGGAGCTCGGGGAGCAGTTGCGGGGCCCAGGCGCCGGCCGCGACCACCAGGCGGTCGGCCTCGTACACGCCGGTCTCCGTGCGCACCCGCACACCGCTGCCGGTGTCCGAGACGTCCAGCACCTTCTCGTCGAACCGCAGGTCCGCGCCGTGCTCGCGGGCGAGGTCGAGGTGCGCGGTGACGACCTGCTCGGGACGCACGTAGCCCGAGGACGGGTCCCACACGGCGACGTCGCCCGGCCCGGGGTTGAACTCCGGGAAGCGCGAGCGGATCTCGTCGCTCTCCAGGTACTCGAACTCCAGGCCCGCCTCCCGGGCCGAGGTGAGCGCGGCGGGCACGAGCGCGCCGCCGGACGGGCCGACGCAGATCCCGCCGGTGCGGTGGAACAGCGTCTCGCCGCGGATCTCGCCGAGCTCGTCCCAGAGGTCGTAGGCGCGGTCGAGCAGCGGGACGTACCCGGCGCCCATGAAGTACGCCTTCCAGACCCCGCGGCTCTCGCCGTGGCTCGCACCGCGCGCGTGCGCGGGCCCGAACCGGTCGATGCCGATCACCCGGCTGCCGCGCGCGGCGAGGTGATAGGCCGCGGCGCTGCCGAGCCCACCCAGGCCGACTACGAGGACGTCAGCGGTTTCGGTCACGTTCTCTCTCACTCTCCGGTGGTGGCGGTCGGGGCGGCGGTCGTCATCAGGTGGCTGACCTCCCGGCGCAGCCCGACCGGGCTGGCGGCGAAGTGTGCGACCACCTTGTCCCTGGTGCGGTCGGCCTGTTCCTGGCTGAGCTTGAGCATCGTGTCGACCGACTCGACGGTGAAGCGGAAGGCGCCGACGCCGTCGACGATCTTGTCGAAGTAGTCGAGCGACGGGCTCGGGTCCCAGCCGAGGCCGTGCTCGGCCTCGAAGGCCGCCACCGTCCAGCGCACCACGTCGAGCGCGTCCTCCCGGGCGGGCATCGGGTGGACGCGGCCGTGGACGTGGGTGGTGGCGAAGTTCCAGGTGGGGGCGGCCGGGGTCTTCTCGTAGACGGCGGCGGAGACGTAGGCGTTCGCGCCCTGGAAGACCAGGGTCGCGTGCTGCCCCTCGTACAGCGTCTCCCAGTGCGGGTTGGCCCGGTTGAGGTGGCCGTAGAGCGTGACGCCGCTCAGCGACTCGATCCCCTCGGGCTCGGTGGCCGGCGGGAAGATCACGGGCAGGTGCGTGGCGAACGGCGCCGCGGGTCCGTTGCTCAGCAGCAGGGCCAGCGGGTACTCGCGGATCAGCCGGACGGCTTCGGTGTCCGGGGACTGGTAGATCTTCGGAACGTACATCTCGTGCATCTCCTTTCTCCTGGGAGCCTGCCCGACCTCCCGGAAGCCTCCGGGGCCCCGGCCATCGGGCGGACGCGGTGAGGACCTAGGTCCTGGCGGGAACCCCGGCCGTCACGGCCGCGAGGATCTCGCCGGCGCGCACCGCCGTGACCGAGAGCAGCGTCGAGGCCAGGCCGTGGGTGTGCTCCGTCGGGCCCTGCAGGTAGATCCCGGCGCGGATCCGGTCGGTGGTGACGAGCCGGTAGTCGCGGTCGAGGTGCGGGCGGGACTGGTCGTCCAGCTTGAGCTGGTCGGCCAACGAGCCGAGCAGGGCGAGCGGATCGGCCGGGCGGTACCCGGTGCCGAACACGACCGCGTCCGTCTCGAACTCGGTCAGCTCCCCGGTGGGCAGGTGCTCCACCGCCAGCCGTACCGCGCCGGCCTCCTGCGACAGCGAGGCGACCCGGCTGACGTTCATCATGACCAGCCGCGGCCGGGTGCCCCGCACCTGCTCCTGGTAGGAGCGCGCGTACAGGTCCTGGATCAGTTCGAGGTCCACGACCGCGTAGTTGGTGTTGCGGTGGTAGTCGAGCAACCGGCGACGGACGTCCTCGGGCGCCACGTAGTACTCGTCGACGGCGTCGGGGTCGAAGATCTGGTTCGCGAACGGGGAGTCGTCCGCCGGGCTGTACCCGTAGCGCCCGAACACGGCCCGCACCTCGGCCTCCGGGAACCTCCCGTGCAGGTGCGCCACCACCTCGGCGGCGCTCTGCCCGGCACCGACGACGGTGAGGCTGCGCGGCGCGACGGACTCGAACTCCGGTAGCCGGTGCAGCAGTTCCGAGGTGTGCCAGACCCGGTCCGACCGCTCGATGCCGTCCGGCAGCCAGGGCCGCAGGCCTGTGGCGATCACCACGTTCCGGGTGCGGTGGACCTCCTCGGCCCCGTCGCGGCGCACCACGACGTCGAACAGGTCGACGGCCCCGTCCGGACCGGGCACCGGACGGATGTCCACCACCTGCGCGCCGTAGCGCACCAGGTGCCCGACCCGCTCGGCGCACCAGGCGAGGTAGTCGTGGAACTCGATGCGCAGCGGGAACAGCGACTTCTGGTTGATGAACGCGGCGAGCCGGCCCCGGTCCCGCAGGTAGCACAGGTAGCTGTGCGGGCTGGCCGGATTCCGCATGGTGACCAGGTCCTTGAGGAACGAGACCTGCATCGTCGCCTCGTCCAGCAGCATTCCGGTGTGCCAGCCGAAGGCCGGCTGCCGCTCCAGGAACAGCGCGTCGCACCCGGCCGTCGCACCCGCTTCGTCCAGCGCGAGCGCGACGGCCAGGTTCGACGGTCCGAATCCGACGCCGACCAGGTCGAGCACCGCTTCCGGCATGGTGGGGCTCCTCTGACGAAGTGGAGAACGGGTTGCGTCCCGGCGTCCGCGATGCCCCCGTGGACCGTGGTGCAGCCGGGGCGGGGCCGGACTCATCCTTGAGCGGGCCCCCCGCTCAAACAAGCAGCGCTGTCGGCTCTGGCCCGATCGCGATCCGCTTTGGCCGGTTCGAACCCGACCCTGAGCGACTTTGTAGCCCTTCGGATTGCTTGCTGGTAAACAAGACTGACGACTCATCACGCGCGGCCGGGGGGGCCAATGCGGCGGCGCGGGACACCCGCTCCCGCCCAATCCCCGCAGCGGCCGGGCCGGCAGAGCCACCCCGACGCCCCACCCCGCCCGCGACCACCCCCCTGCCCGGCATTCCGACCTGCACGCACGCCGAACTCCCGCCCCGCGAGCCGGAGTCGACCGCCCGATCACCCCGACCGACCGCCGATTCCCGCCCACGGATTCCCGCCCACGGATGCGTCCGCGAATTCCCGCTCCGCCCACCCCGCGCGAATGTGATGACTGCCCGTCAGATAGGGGCCGAATCCGTCGCTCCCGCGACACGCTCAGACCGATTGGAAGTAATCCGGCATCGCCTCCGTCGGCGCCGCCCGGGGAGGAGCGCGCCCGCCGGCCCGTACGACGGGTCCGCCTTCCAGGCCTCCCGCCGATCGAGCTCGGGCACTCACGATCACCAAGCTCGACAGGGCCCGGTCCGGACAGGGCCTGGTCAGCGCGGGACGTCCGGGGTGAGGGCGAGGAGGGCGAGGTCGTCGGCCAGGAGGCCGGCGTAGTTGTGGACGTCCTGGGCGAGGAAGGAGACGACGCGGTCGGGGGCGGTGGTGCCGAGGGTGGCGAGGCGGGGGGCGAGGGGGTAGAAGGCGCCGGTGGTGTCGCGGGCCTCGCTGACGCCGTCGGTGTAGAGCAGGACGGTGTGGCCCGGGGGCAGGGCGACGGTGATCGTCTTGCTGCGGTCGCCGGCGGGGCCGAGGTGGCCGAGGCCGAGGGGGAGCTCGTCGGCGCAGGACACCGGGGCGATGCCGCCCCCGCCGAGGAGCAGCGGGGTGGTGTGGCCGCGGTTGACGATCTCCACGGAGTCCGAGCCCGGCCGGTACTGGAGCAGGATGGCGGTGACGAACAGCTCGTCGTCGCCGCGCTCGGCGGCGTCGCGCAGCACCGCGCGGTCCAGCTGGTCGGCGAGGTCGACCAGTCCGGGGGTGTCGTGCGCGGTCGCCCGGAACGCGCCGAGGACGTCGGCGACGGTGCGGACCGCGCCCAGGCCCTTGCCCCGGACGTCGCCGAGCAGCATCCGCACGCCGAAGCGGGTGTCGCACACCTCGTAGAGGTCGCCGCCGACCAGGACGTCGGCCTGGGCCGGGCGGTAGAGGCCGGCCACCCGCAGACCGCCGGGCCGCTCGGGCACCGGGCGCAGTACGGTGCGCTGGAGGGTCTCGGCGATCGTCCGGGCCTGGAGCAGGTTGCGGTTCTGCCGGGTACGCTGCCAGGACAGCGCGGTGCCCATGATTCCGGAGAGCAGGGTCGCGATGTAGACCCAGATGTGGTGCTGCTCGTTGACGTGGTGGGTGCGCAGCGCCAGGGCGAGCTGGAGCGCCAGGGAGCCGGCCGTGGCGGCGGCGGTCACCGCCGGGCCGTAGCTGAACGCCGTCACCACGGGCAGCGCGGTCAGCAGGAATCCGGCGGAGACGGCGTCCGGGACGACGGCTTCGGCGACCAGGTCCAGCACCAGCAGGATCACCGGCAGCCAGGGAACCCACCGCGGCACCTTGGGCTCCAGCGCCGCGGGGCGCGGCGGGCGGGGCGCTGTGGACACGAAGGGACCTCCTGGCGGGCGGCCGTTCCGGGTGATCGGTCCGGATTGACCGGCTTGGTCCCACCATGCTCCCCCACGGGTGGCCCGGCCGCGCATGGCCGAACGTCCCGGTCCACGGGGCCGGAGGAGCCAATTCCGGTCCCGGGAACCGCTGGTCGGCGCCCTGTCGGGCACCGACCGTCAGAGGACGTCAGCGGACGGTCACCGGCAGGGTGTCGAATCCGCGCAGCACCAGGCGGTCGCGCCGGGTGGGGACGCCGCCGGGGGCGAGCCGGGGGAAGCGGTCGAGCAGGGCGGGCATCGCGACCTCCGCCTCCAGCCGGGCCAGCTGGGAGCCCAGGCAGAAGTGGGTGCCGCCGCCGAAGCTGAGCGGCTGGCTGTCGGTGCGGGTCGGGTCGAACACCTCGGGGCGCTCGTACCGGGCCGGGTCGTGGTTGGCCGCGCCGATCAGCAGGATCAGCCCGCGGCCGAGCGGGACGGGCAGGTCCTCGACGGCGAGGCCCTCCTCCAGCGCGACCCGCCCGGTGAGCTGGACCGGGGAGTCGAAGCGCAGCACCTCGTCGGTGAACCCGGCCGGGGTGACGGCGCCGCTGCGCAGGCCGGCGGCGGCCTCGGGGTGGCGGAACAGCAGGGCGAGGCCGTTGCCGAGCAGGTTGGTCGTGGTCTCGAAGCCGGCCACCAGCAGCAGGACCAGGTTGGCCAGCAGTTCCTCGGCGGAGATCCGCTCGTCGCCCGCGTCGGCGGCGATCCGGGCCAGGTCGCTGACCAGGTCGTCCTGGGGGCGGGCCAGGCGTTCGGCGGCCAGCTCGGTGAAGTACCGGGACAGTTCGTCGGCGGCCTTGTCTGCGGCGGTCAGCTCGTCCGGGTCCTGGATGAACTCCAGGGCGACGGTCAGGTCGGAGGCGAGGCCGCGGAAGCGGTAGCGGTCCTCGTCGGGGACGCCGAGCAGTTCGCAGATCACCCCGACCGGCAGCCGGAAGGCGAGGGCGTCCATGAAGTCCACCGCGGAGCCGTCGGCGCCCTGCTCGGCCATGCCGTCCAGCAGCCGGCCGACCGCCGCCTCCACCGCCGGACGCAGCGCGGCGACCCGGCGGGCGGTGAACACCGAGGCGATCAGCGAACGGACCCGGGGCTGGTCGGGGGCGTTGCGCTGGAGGATCGAGCGGCCGAGCAGGGTGAGCGAGGAGTGTCCGAGGAACCGCGGGTCGAGGCCGGACATCAGGTCGGCGGTCTCGACGCCGAAGGCGGGCGTGCGCAGCACCTTGTTGACCGCCGCGTAGCCGCTCACCAGGAACATGCCCTCCCCCGCCGGGGCCACCGGGCCCAGCGCGCGGGCCCGCGCGTACAGCGGGTACGGGTCGGCCGTGCCCTCCTTGCCCATCAGCCGCTCGACGATCGCCGCGCCGTCCATTCGGTACCCCTCCCGAGATGACGATTCCTGGTGGGTGAACCGCCGGTGGGCGCGGTGGAGTTCCCGTACGGACCGACTCGGACAGCGGCCCCGGGCGGCGGGTCCCGGGGCGGCGGGTCCCGGGATGGCGGCCGACGGCTCGGTAGGGTGGCCGGCATGGAGATCTGGATCAACCCGCGGTGCGGCAAGTGCCGGACCGCGCTCGGCGCGCTGGACGGCGCCGGCGTCGAGTACACCGTGCGGCGCTACCTGGAGGAGCCGCCCACCGCGGCCGACCTGGAGCAGGTGCTGGAGCGCCTGGGCCTGGAGCCGTGGGACATCACCCGCACCAGCGAGCAGGTGGCGAAGGACCTGGGGATGAAGGACTGGACCCGGGAGGCGGGTGACCGCGGCCGCTGGATCGCGGCGATGGCCGAGCACCCCGTCCTGATCCAGCGCCCGATCATCACCGCGGACGACGGGCACGCCGTCGTGGCCCGCACCCCCGAAGCGCTCAAGTCCGTTCTGCCGTAAGGCTGTTCCCCCTCAGGGCCGCGCTGCCGTACGGCCGCTGCCCGGGCCGGTCAGCGGAGCTCGATCTTCTCCACCGGCCGGCCCGGGTGCCAGTTGTACACGAGCAGGTGGTCGCCCTCCAGGGCGGTGTGCACCACGTGGTCCAGCTCCAGCCGGAAGGCGTGGAACGGGGTGGGCGGCGGCTCGGGCAGATCGGCGGCGAAGGCGGCGAGTTCGGTCTCGTCGGTGATCTCCACGGCCCGGCCGGCCACCTTGGAATCCCCGCCGGCCATGGTCTCGTCGCCCGGGTGCGCGTGCAACGCGAAGCGGGCGTCGCGCTGGAGGTCACGCGCCTTGACCGCGCCGTACATCGATCCGAGCCACAGGTCGGCGCCGACGAAGTCGATCTCCGTCCCGCTCACCCGGGGCGATCCGTCCTTGCGCAGCGTCGCCAGGACGTGGTGCTTGTTCGCCTCGAACCGGGCCCGGACCAGCGGCGCCAGGTCGGGGGCCTCGTGCTCGAAATCCTGCCAGGTAACCATGGCGCCAGTCTGGCACCGGGCACCGACAACCGCCGGGCGCGGACGACCGGACGGGGACGCCGGGCGCCGGACCGTTGTCGGTGCCCGGTGCCACACTGGCGGGGTGACCACCACGACCACGTACATCGCCTTCCTGCGGGCCATCAACGTCACCGGCCGGACGGTGCGGATGGAACGGCTGCGGGCGCTCTTCGCCGAGCTCGGGCTGGGGGACGTCCGCTCCTACATCCAGAGCGGCAACGTCTTCTTCACCACCGACGAGCCGGACCGCGCCGCGCTGACCGGGCGGATCGAGGAGCACCTGGAGCGGTCGCTCGGGTACCCCGTGCCGGTGCTGCTGCGGACGGTGGACGAGGTCGCCGAACTGCTCGCCGCCGAGCCGTTCCGGGACGTCGAGGTCACTCCGGACATCCGGCTGGTCGTCGCCTTCCTCTCCGAACCGCTGCCGGACGGACTCGCCCTGCCCCACCGCTCGCCGAAGGGGGACGTCGAGGTGCTCGGCGCCGATCCGGGGGCGGCGTACGTCGTGGTCCACCTCCGGGACGGCAAGTGGGTCACCAAGGACATGTTCGGCAAGGCCTACCGGGGAGCGGTCACCTCCCGGTTCCTGCACACCACGGAGAAGATCCTGGCCGCCGCCCGGAAGGCCTGACGGCGCGTGAGCGCACCGGAAACCCGGCCGGGGCACGCGGAACCGCCCGGCCGGGCACGGCGTCTGCACTGCCATGACGCACGAAGCCCGCGCCCGCACCCGGCGCGACCTGGACAGCCGGAGTCGGCCGCGCCGACAATTTGGCCATGACGTCTCCTGAGCTGCCCACCGGCGCGGTCCGGCCGACCGGCGCGGTCCGGCCCTCCGACGCCGAACGGGAGCAGGCGCTCGGGATGCTGCGGGACGGCGCGGGCAGCGGGCGGCTCTCGCACGACACCTTCCTCGGCCGGATGGACATCGTCCTCCAGGCCACCAGTCGCGGCGAGTTGGACGCGGCGGTGGCCGGGCTGCCGACCGGCGGGCCGGTCGAGCGCTTCGTGCTGCGCACGGTCGGGCGGGCCTCCGCCTTCGGCGACCGGCTGAACCGCGCCTGGCGCACCGAGCGGCTGCCCGGGCTGAGCCTGCCGCAGGCCGGGGCCGTGCGGTTGACGATCGGCCGGCTCCCCGGGTCGGGACTGCGGCTGCACGACGCCTCGGTGTCCCGCAACCACGCCGAGCTGCGGCAGGAGGGGGACGGCTGGGTGCTGTACGACCTCGGCTCGACCAACGGCACCCATGTGAACGGGCGCCGGATCGCGGGCGGTGTACGGGTCAGGCCGGGCGACCAGGTGCGCTTCGGGAACCTGGAGTTCCGGCTCGCCGCGCTCTGACCCGGGCCGGACTCCGGCCCTGGGGAATGCCGACCCTGGGGAATGCCGACCCGGTGGGAAGCCGGCCCCGGGAACGCCGGCCCCGCCCTTCCCGGGTCAGTGCGGGAACTGCCGGGGCGGCCGCTGCCGGGGCAGCTCGTCCTGGAACTCGGCGATGACGGTGGCGATCTGCCGCATCATCACGGTGCGCTCCAGCCGGTCCAGGTACCGGTTCTCGGCGGCCAGCGCCTCGACCGTGACGCCGAAGTAGAGCGTCATCAGCGGATTGACGAAGAGCTCCTCGCCCTTGGTCCGGTCGGTGAAGCGGACATCGCCGAACCGGCCGAGCAGCGCCGCCGCCACCGAGCCGTTGACGATGCTGGGGTGCTCCGGGAAGGCGGCCCGGGCGTGCTCGACGGCGTCCAGGTAGAGCACGCCCTCCCGGCTCTCGCGCGGGATGGAGAAGGCGCCGAGGTAGCCGCCGGCCCGGTCGATCGCGGCCAGGTTCTCCAGCACCAGCGAGTGGTTGACGCCGTGGTAGGCGTCGATTCCGAAGCCGAGGCAGGCCACCAGCCGCTCGGGCACCTCGGTGAGGCCGGCGACCGCGGCCAGGCTCGCCATGTCCTCCTCCGGCGTGCCGAGTCCGACCTCGTCGCCGCGCATCAGGATGTCGGTGCCGCCGTCCACCAGCAGGATCGCGTCCACGCCCAGGTGGGCGACCAGCGCGCGGTAGGCGTCGCGCAGCGGCCGCACGCCGACCGTCGGGAAGGCCCAGACGGTGTCGGGCATCCGGTGCCGGTGCAGCCAACGGGCCAGGGTGCGCTCCGGGAAGTAGCCCTCGGGGGCGGCGGTGTCCGGTCCGATCCGGGCCACGTCGGGCTCCTCCCAGACCTCGGAGGGCAGGCCGTAGAGGTGGGTGAAGGAGAGGTTGGCCAAGTGCACCTCCTTGCCCGCGGCCCGCAGGGCGAGGGCGATCGGCAGCCCGGCGTACACGTCGAACCCGCCGCCGGCACCGGCGATCAGGATGCGCTCGGCGGCCAGCAGCCGGGTGATCAGCGGTGGTTGCAGCAGAGAGGTCATCGGCGGACGGTAGCAGGCCGGTGACGCCGGAGGCCCGGGGTTTGTCGGTGGCGGGTGCGAGGATGCCGGCATGACCGAGGAGACGGCTCTCGACCCCGTTGTGCTGCGCGAAGCCCAGGAGCTGGCCCGCGAGCTGATCCGGTGCGGCTTCCAGGAGCCGGACGAGATAGCCGAGTCCCTGGTCGAGGTCCTCGACGGCCAGGGGCTCACCGAGGAGGAGGCGGAGCGGATCGTCGCTCCGCTGTGGACCGAGCGGCTGGCCGAGCAGGCCGCGTGGCCGGAGGTCACCGACGTGGACCGGCTGGCGGACGCCTTCGACGCGTTGGAGGACCAGGGCATCGTCGCGGCGATGGACTTCACCTGCTGCGCGGGCTGCGGCTACGCGGAGATCGGCGGCGAGGCCGGGGAGGATTCGGTCGGCTTCGTCTTCTTCCACCAGCAGGACACCGAGGCGGCGGCCGCCGGGCGTGGACTGATGCTGCGCTACGGCGGGTTCCGGGCCGAGGAGGAGGCGGCGGAGGTGTCGGAGCGCCGGACGGTGGAGGTCGGACGGGCCGTGGTCGCGGCGTTGGCCGCGGTCGGTCTTCCGGCGGAGTGGGACGGCTCGCCCCACGCGGCGATCCGGGTCGCCCCGCTGGAGTGGCTCAACCGTCTGCCGGACTGACGTCGGCCCCGGCCGGAACCGGGCAGGGACGGAACCGGGCAGGGGCGGAAGCCGCGCGCGGCACCGGCCGGAGGCTCGTGCCATGCGCGTGGATCACCAGCCCGCGAAAGCACCCCTCGATCATCCCGAAAGCGCCCCGGAGGGAAGCCGGAGGGAAGCCGGAGGCACCCCCGAGTCAGTCGGCGACGACTCCCAGGCCGCCGAAGCCGGCACCGGCGCCGCCGCCCGAACCGTCCCCCGGTCCCCACAGCGACGAGGTGCAGCGCTGGTAGGTCGCGTGCCAGTGCGGCCAGTTGCGGGCCACGTCGTCGTCGCACTCGGCCAGCAGCCGATCGACCGTGTCGGGCTCCACCCCCTCCAGCAGCCAGGCCAGCGCGTCCGGCAGGCCCGGGCCGTCGGCCAGGCGCAGCAGGTCCAGCAGCTCGCCCAGCCCGCCGAGCCGGGAGCCGTCCGTGATCACCCGCTCCATCCGGGGCAGCAACTGCCGCTCCTCGATCCGCAGGTGGGTCTCCAGCCGGGCCGCCAGGTCCTCCATCGCGTACGCGACCGGCCAGGCACTGCCCGCGTCCCGGCTGGCGATCCGCACCAGGGTGGTGACCCGGGTGAAGGAGTGGTCCAGGTTGTGGTGGTCGTCCTCCAGCCAGTTGAGCAGCAGCCGCAGCTCGGGCGCGAAGCGGCGCACGATCGGCCAGAGCCGGGTGTCCTGCTGCTCGTGGTGGCAGGTGAGCATCGCGGTCATGAAGTTCCAGTGCCGCAGCAGCGCCTCGCCCTTGTCGTCCTCGCCGGGCTGGAGCAGCCGCAGCGCGGTGGGCAGCCGGGCGAGGTCCCGGCGCATCGCGGCGTGCACCAGGCGCAGCCCGGCGAACCTCGGGGTGGCCGGTTCCTCCGCCGCGGCCCGCCCGTACGCGTCCGCGCTCCGGGAGTCGGCTCCGGGCGGGCCCTGGGCGGGCGCGGTGGGGGCGGACAGGGACACCAGGTGGATGGGCATGGCACTCTCTTCACGGCTTGGGGCACGGCGGGTGGCGGCGGCCGGTCGAGGACCGCCCCAGCCAAGGTGCTCGCAGTCGATCAGAAACCAATCAATGTCCGATTGACGCGCAGGTCACGGGCCTGCGGACAGCCGGTCGACAGG
>NZ_JBHUAF010000093.1:0-25325 GCF_042789895.1 Kitasatospora sp. NPDC056783 | reverse complement strand
GTCCTGGAAGACGGACACGGAAGGAGGGCCCGCCGCAACGGCGGGCCCTCCTTCGTCTGTCTTCCGGGGCTTGCGGACGGGGCTCAGAGGGCCTTCTTGCGCTGGAGCACGTTGTAGGAGATCCAGCCCGGCAGCACCGGCAGCCAGAAGGTGAGGGCCCGGTAGAGGAAGACGGCCGGGGTGGCGATGGTGGGGGAGACGTCCGCGACGGTCAGGGCGCCGATCAGGGCGACCTCGACCGGGCCGATGCCGCCGGGGGTGGGGATCGCCGAGCCGGCCGCGTTGGCGGTCAGGAAGACCACGGCGACGGCCGAGAAGCTGACGTCGCCGCCGAAGGCCTGCACCGAGAAGTCCAGGCAGGCGGTGAAGGAGAGGGTCAGCAGCAGGATGCCGCCGAAGCCGGTGACCAGCTTGCTGGGCGTCTGCATCAGGTCGAGCATCCGCGGCACCACGCCGAAGAACAGCGAGCGCAGCCGGCCCAGCACGAACCGGCGCAGCGGGGCGACGGCGGCCACCACGAGGGCGAGCACGGCGGCGGTGAGCACGCCGATGATCACCGCGCGGGAGGCGGAGAGGTCGCCGTTGGTCTGGCTGCCGGTGATCAGGCCGAAGCTGAACAGCAGCAGCAGGTGCCCGGCCAGGCCGGCCAGCTGGGAGGCGCCGACCGAGGCCACCGCCTGGCCGGAGCGGATGCCGGCCTTCTGGAGGTAGCGGGTGTTGAGCGCGATGCCGCCGATCGCGGCGGGGGCGACCAGCTTGACGAAGGAGCCGGCCAGCTGGGCGGCGACGGTGCGCCGGAACGGCAGCTTCTCCGGGACGAAACCGGTCAGGCTCATCGCGGCGGCGACGTAACTGAAGGCGGCGGCGAGCAGGGCGGCCGCGGCCCAGGCCCAGTTCATCTGGGAGAGCTTGAGCTGGGCCGGCTTGATGGTGGTCAGGGCCAGGTAGGCGGCGAAGGTGAGCGCGATCACCATGATCAGGCTCTTCGGCTTCAGCCGCTCCAGCTTGGCCGGGGCCATCGGGGCCTCGGGGGCGATCTGGAGGATCTGGCCGCGGATGCGGCTCAGCAGGTCCTCGCCGGCCGCCGCGATGTCCTCCTCGGCCTGTTCCTGGGTGCGCTCCCCGGCCGCGACCTGCTCCAGCGCCCGGGCCCGGGCGGCGGCCTTGCGCTCCTTGGTGAGCTTGGCCAGGTCGACCCTGGTGGAGCGGCTCATCCCGACCGGCTGGAGCAGCGGCAGAGCCTGGGCCACCCGCTCGGCGCCCAGCACGGCGTTGGCCGTGGCCACGGCCCGCTCCGGGCCGATCCGCAGCGCGAAGGTGGTGAGCAGCTGGGCGACGTCGATCCGCAGGGTCAGGTCGGTGGCGGCGATGTCGCCGCCGGAGAGGTTGACCAGGCAGGCGGTCCGCTCGTCCACCACCAGCAGTGACTCGCCGGTGAGCCGGCGGTGGGCGATCCGGCGCTCGTGCAGGGCGGCCACCGACTGCCAGATCGAGGCCATCACCGGGTCGGTGACCTCCTCGTCGGCCAGCTCGTCGAGGGTGCGGCCGTCGAGGTTCTCGTAGACCAGGATCGCGGCGTCCGGGCCGAGCTCGGAGGTGGCGACCAGCTGCGGCGCGCGGGCGCCCGAGGCGGCCGCCGCGTACGCGATCAGGGCCTCCTGCTCCAGGGCCTGGCGCAGTGACTGGGGGCTGCGGCGGACGGCCACCGAGCGCAGCCGCAGCCGCCGCCAGGCCCGGTAGAAGAAGCCGGAGGCCTGCTGCTCGCGGTCGATGATGTGCACGTCCAGCGGGGGGCCGCCCTGCTGGGTGACGTGGTAGCGGCGGGTGCCGCCGGGGGCGTCGGGGGCGCGGACGGCGCCGGCCGGGGTGAAGCCGACCTTGCGCAGGCCGATCATCAGGTGCTGGCCGGTGGGCCGGATGTTGGGGGAGCCGATCGCGTACAGCGTGCCGTAGGCGACGGACCAGCCGATCAGCACGGTGAGCAGCAGCGACATCGGGGTGGTGTAGCCGCCGAGCAGCTCGGTGACCCCGCTGAAGACCACCACCACCCACAGGGCGACCCGCCAGCGCGGTCTGCTCGACATGCCGACGGCGGTCATGTAGGCGATCACCGGGGCGAGGTAGCCGTGCACCGGATCGGTGAGGCTGCCGTTGCTGTCCAGCGGCAGCCTGGTCAGGGCGTCCCGGATGTGCGGGGAGGCGCCTTCGGCCACCCACCAGTCGATGCCGAGCGAGACGCCGTACGCCAGCACCGAGGCGAGCACGCCGTCGGCGACCCGCAGGCCGTCGCGTTTGATCAGCCGCTCGACGGCGAAGGCCAGCGGCACCGCGAGCACCGCGACGCTGGAGAGCAGGCCGGTGATGGTGGAGAACACCGCGGAGAAGTGCGGCGCGTTGGTGGCGATGTCCTGCTCGATGCCGGTGGTGGTCGAGGTGGCGATGCCGGCCAGGACGAAGACGGCGACGATGCCGAGGACACCGGCCAGGAAGCGGATCAGGTCGGACGGGCGGTGCGCGCGGGCGGCGAGCAGCGGCTCGTCGACGTCCAGGTGCGGGGCGTCGTCCAGCGGGTCGTGGTCGTCGCCGTGGAGCTCGGGCGCCTCGGCGGGCTCCGGGGCGGGAGGCTCCTGGGCGGGGGGTTCCGGGGCGGTGGGAGGCTCCTTCGCCGACGGCTCCGGGGCGGCGGGCTCCGGGGTGGGGGTCTTCGCGGGGGCGGGGGTCTTGATCATCCGGTCCTTGATCAGGGAGACTTCCGGCGTCGGCCCCGGTCCGGGCCGGCCTTCACCCTCGTCGCCGGGAGCCGGGGGCACGGCGGCGGCGGACTCGTCGGAGTCCTTGTCCACGCCCACGTCAGCCGTCCCGGTCATCTGGTCTTGTTGTCCTCGTATCACCACTCACCGCCCCGGAAGATGGTGGCATGCTCCGGCTCCCCGTGCGGGACAGGGGGCGGATCGGGCGCGGCGAATCGTTCGCACGGGGCCCCGGACGCGCCCCCGTGGGGAAGAATGCCCCAGGTGACGGACGCGACAGAGGACGGCCTCCCGGATGCCCTGCCACCCTTCGCCGAACTGGTGCTCGACCTGACCGAGCGGATTCCACCCGGCAGGGTGATGACCTACGGCGACGTCGCCGAGTACCTGGGCCAGGGCGGCCCCCGGCAGGTCGGCCGGGTGATGGCCCTGTACGGCGGCTCGGTGCCCTGGTGGCGGGTGATCCGCGCCGACGGCCGCCTGCTGCCCGGACACGAACAGCGCGCCCTCGCCCACTACGGCGAGGAGGGCACCCCGCTGCGCGAACTCGCCGACCCGGTCCGGGTCGACCTCACGCACGCCCGCTGGGACGGTGAGTGAGCGGAAACCGCCGCGCGGACCGGATTGACGGGGCAGGATCGTAGGCTCGATGCGGGCGGGCCTCTCGCGGGCCCGCCCAGCCATGCCTGTTCGACCCCGGGACCAAGTTCGTGACCTCCCCCTACCGGCTCGTGCGCAGCCCGCTCGTCCAGCCCGACCCGCCCGCGCTGGACGCCTACCAGCGCGCCGTGGTCGAACACCCCGGCGGACCACTGCTGGTCCTGGCCGGCCCCGGCACCGGCAAGACCACGACCCTCGTCGAAGCCGTCGCCCGGCGGATCGCCGACGGCACCGACCCCGAGCGGATCCTCGTCCTCACCTTCAGCCGCAAGGCCGCGATGGAACTGCGCGACCGGATGTCCGGCCGCCTCGGCAGCACCGCCGCCGCCCCGCAGGCCACCACCTTCCACTCCTTCTGCTACGCCCTGCTGCGCGCCCACCAGGACCCGGAGGACTACGCCGAACCGCTGCGGCTGCTCTCCGGCCCCGAACAGGACGTCATGGTCCGCGAACTGCTCGCCGGCGGCGCCGAGGACGCCAAACGGGGCCGGGGCCGGATCGCCTGGCCGCTGGACCTGCGGGCCTGCCTGACCACCCGCGGCTTCGCCGACGAGGTCCGCGCCGTCCTCGCCCGCAGCCGCGAGCTCGGCCTCGGCGAGGCCGAACTGGAACGCTTCGCCCACGGCGTCCAGCGCCCCGACTGGGCCGCCGCCGCCCACTTCCTGGCCGACTACCTCGACGTCCTCGACCTGCGCGGCGTCCTCGACTACGCCGAACTCGTCCACCGCGCCGTGCTGCTCGCCGAACGCCCCGAGGTCGGGCAGGAGCTGCGGCGCCGCTACGAGGTGGTCTTCGTCGACGAGTACCAGGACACCGACCCCTCCCAGGTCCGACTGCTGCGCCGGCTCGCCGGCGGCGGGGGCGACCTCGTCGCCGTCGGCGACCCGGACCAGTCGATCTACGCCTTCCGCGGCGCCGACATCAACGGCATCCTCGACTTCCCGCAGACCTTCCGGCAGGCCGACGGAACCCCCGCCGAGGTCAAGGTCCTGCGGGTCTCCCGCCGCTCCGGCGCCGTCCTGCTCGCCGCCTCCCGCGAAGTCGCCCGCCGGATGCCGATGGGCCGGCTGCCCGCCGACAAACTCGCCCAGCACCGCTCCCTGCTGCCCTCCCGCGAGGGCGGCCGGGTCGAGGTCTACACCTATCCGACCCCCGGCGCCGAACTCGACTCGATCGCCGACCTGCTGCGCCGCGCCCACCTGGAGGACGGCGTCCCCTGGGGCGAGATGGCCGTCCTGGTCCGGGCCGGCGCCCGCTCCATCCCCGGCGTGCGGCGGGCCCTGGGCGCCGCCGGCGTCCCGCTGGAGATCGACGGCGACGACCTGCCACTACGCGAGGAACCGGCCGTCGCCCACCTGCTGCTCGCCCTGCGGGTCTGCGCCCAACAGGCGTCCCAGCTCGCCGCCCGCGACAAGCAGGGCGACCCGGACGCCCCCGACCCGCTCACCACCGACCTGGCCCACGCCCTGCTCACCGGCCCGCTCGGCGGCCTCGACGGCTCCGACCTGCGCCGCCTCGGCCGCGCCCTGCGCGAGGAGGAACGCGCCGCGCTGCGCGCCGACGGCCGGGCGACCACCGCCCCCCGCCCGGCCGACGAACTCATCCGCGAGGCCCTCGCCGAACCCGAGCGGCTCGTCGCCCTCGACCCCGCGTACGCCCGCCGCGCCCGGGACCTCGGCACCCTGCTGCGCAAGGTCCGCGAGCTGCTGGCCGGCGGCTGCACCGCCGAGGAGGCGCTCTGGGAGCTCTGGGACGGCAGCCGCCGCTGGCGCGAACGCCTGGAACGGGCCGCCCTGCGCGGTGGCGCGGCCGGCCGCAACGCCGACCGCGACCTGGACGCGCTGTGCGCCCTGTTCGAGACCGCCGCCCGCGCCGAGGAACAGGTCACCGGCCACCGCAGCGCCCTCGACCTGCTCGCCGAACTCGAAGCCCAGGACATCGCCGCCGACACCCTCACCGTCCGCGCCGTCCGCCCCGAAGCCGTCCGGCTGATGACCGCCCACCGCTCCAAGGGCCTGGAGTGGCGCCTGGTCGTGGTGGCGGGCGTCCAGGACGGCCTCTGGCCCGATCTGCGCCGCCGCGGCTCCCTCCTCGAAGCCGACCGGATCGGCCGCGACGGCCTCGCCGAACCGCTCTCCCCGGGCGCCCTGCTCGGCGAGGAGCGCCGGCTGTTCTACGTCGCCGCCACCCGCGCCAAGGAACGGCTGATCGTCACCGCCGTGAAGGCCCCCGCCGACGACGGCGACGAACCCTCCCGCTTCCTGCGCGAGCTCTACCGCGAGGACGTCGACCCCGCCACCGGCAGGACCGTGCGCCGCACCCCGCCGGTCACCGTCGAGGACGTCACCCACCGCCCGCGCCGCCCGCTGTCCGTCGCCGCGCTGGTCGCCGAACTGCGCGCCGTCACCGTCGACCCCGCCCGCTCGCCCGAACTGCGCCGCGCCGCCGCCGAACGCCTCGCCACCCTCGCCGCCGCCACCGACGAGGACGGGCTGCCACTGGTGCCCGCCGCCCACCCCGAACGCTGGTGGGGCCTGGACGACCCGACCGCCGCCCCCGAACCGCTGCGCGGCGCCGACGCCCCCGTCCGGCTCTCCGGCAGCGGCCTGGAACAGCTGGAGAACTGCTCCCTCCAGTGGTTCCTGGACAAGGAGGTCAAGGCACGCGGCGCCGGCTCCGCCGCCCAGGGCTTCGGCAACGTGGTGCACGCCCTCGCCGACGAGGTCGGCTCCGGCCGCACCCCCGCCGACCTCGCCGTCCTGATGGAACGGCTGGACACCGTCTGGGACGCGCTGGCCTTCGACGCGCCCTGGAAGTCCCAGCAGGAGAGGACCGAGGCCCGCGCCGCCCTGGAGCGCTTCCTCAACTGGCACGTCCTGGAACGCGGCCGGGACCTGGTCGCCACCGAGCACGGCTTCGACGTCACCCTCGACGTCGGCGGCGTCCAGGTCCGCATCCGCGGCTCGATGGACCGGGTGGAGAAGGACAGCACCGGCCGCGCCTACGTCGTCGACTTCAAGACCGGCAAGCAGATACCCACCGACAAGTCGCTGCCCGAGCACAAGCAGCTCGCCGTCTACCAGCTCGCCGTCCGGGCCGGCGCCCTCAACGAGCTGCCCGGCTTCGACGGGACGGCACCGGACACCGGCGGCGCCGAACTCGTCCACCTGCGCGAGCCCGCCGCCAAGGCCGCCCAGGACGCCCCCAAGGTGCAGCGCCAGGAGCCGCCCGAGGGCGAGCCGTGGATCGAGAACCTGCTCGCCGACGCGGCCGGGAAGGTCCTCGCCGAACGCTTCGTCCCGCAGACCGGCGGCGGCTGCGACCGCTGCTCCTTCCGCCGCAGCTGCTCCGCCCAGCGCGACGGTGCGCAACTGGTGGAGTGAGGCCGGCGGGCGGGGATTGTCCGTCGCTCCGGTTACCGTTGCGTGGTGACCGCCGTGCTCAGCCATCCCGACCAGCTCAAGGAGCTGCTGGGGATCCCGTTCAACCGGGAGCAGATGGCGGCCATCGGCGCCCCCCTGGAGCCGGCCGTGATCGTGGCCGGCGCCGGCTCCGGCAAGACCACCGTGATGGCCGCCCGGGTCGTCTGGCTGGTCGGCTCCGGCGCGGTACGGCCCGAGGAGGTGCTCGGCCTCACCTTCACCAACAAGGCCGCCGGCGAACTCGCCGAACGCGTCCGCGCCGCCCTGCGGGTCTGCGGGCTGGGGGTCCCCCCGGCCGAAGGCTGGGGGCGCGTCGGCGACCGGGACGCCGCCGAACCGGTCGGCGACCCGGAGATCTCCACCTACCACGCCTTCGCCGGCCGCCTGCTCAAGGAGCACGGCCTGCGGATCGGCATCGAACCGGACGTGCGGCTGCTCGCCGACGCCACCCGCTTCCAGCTCGCCGCCAAGGTGCTGCGCACCGCCCGCGGCCCGTTCCCCGCGCTCACCGGCACCTTCGCCAACCTGGTCGCCGACCTGACCGCGCTGGACGGCGAACTCGCCGAGCACCTCGTCGAACCGCAGACCCTGCGCGACTTCGACGAACGACTGCTGGACACCCTCGCCACCGTCAAGCTCACCAACGACGACCTGCGGGCCGTCCCGGCCACCGCCCGGGCCCGGCTGGAGCTGCTGCGCCTGGTCGAGGACTACCGGCGGCGCAAGAGCTCCGCCGGGCTGATGGACTTCGGCGACCAGATCGCCGCCGCCGCCCGCCTGGCCCAGCAGCGCCCCGAGGTCGGCGAGCTGCTGCGCGGCCAGTTCAAGGTGGTGCTGCTGGACGAGTACCAGGACACCTCGGTCGCCCAGCGGCTGATGCTGGCCGGCCTCTTCGGCGCCGGACCGGAGGACGCCCCCGCCGACGGCGCCGGACCCGACGGCGCCCCCGCCGGCGGCGCCCGCACCGGCGGCCACCCGGTGACCGCCGTCGGCGACCCCTGCCAGGCGATCTACGGCTGGCGCGGCGCCTCCGTCGCCAACCTCGACGACTTCCCCCGGCACTTCCCCAAGGCCGACGGCCGCCCCGCCGACCGCTACGCGCTCAGCGAGAACCGCCGCAGCGGCGGCCGCCTGCTCGCCTTCGCCAACGAGCTCGCCGCCCCGCTGCGGGAGATGCACGAGGGCGTCGAGGCGCTGCGCCCGGCCCCCGGCGCCGAACAGGACGGCTTCGTCCGGGCGGCGCTGCTGCCCACCCACGCCGAGGAGATCGACTGGCTGGCCGACTCGATCGCCCACCTGGTGCGCACCGGCACCGCGCCCGGCCGGATCGCCGTGCTGTGCCGCGGCGGCGCGGCCTTCCCGGACATCCACGCCGCGCTGGTCGCCCGGGAGGTGCCGGTCGAGGTGGTGGGCCTCGGCGGGCTGCTGCAACTGCCCGAGGTGGCCGACCTGGTGGCGGTCTGCGAGGTGCTGCAGGACCCGACCGCCAACGCCGCGCTGGTGCGCCTGCTGATCGGCCCGCGCTGGCGGATCGGCCCGCGGGACCTCGCGCTGCTCGGCCGCCGGGCCGCCGACCTGGTCCGGACCGACCGCGGCGGGGACGTCGAGGCGCTGGCCGCGGCCGTCGCCGAGGCCGACCCGACCGAGGTGGTCTCGCTGGCCGACGCGGTGGAGACCTTCCTGACATCCCCGACCGGTGAGGAGCGCGACCAGCCCGACGACCTGCCGTTCTCCGCCGAGGCCAGGGTGCGCCTCGCCCGGCTCGCCGCCGAACTGCGCGAGCTGCGCCGCTCGCTCGCCGACCCGCTGATGGACGTGCTGCACCGGGTGCTGTCCGTCACCGGCCTGGAGGTCGAACTCGCCGCCTCCCCGCGCGCCCTGGCCGCCCGGCGGCGGGAGACCCTGCACGCCTTCCTGGACGTCGCCGCCTCCTTCGCCGACCTCGACGGGGACCCGGGCCTGGCCGCCTTCCTGGGCTTCCTGCGCGCCGCCCAGGAGTACGAGCGCGGCCTGGACAGCAGCCTGCCCGGCGGCGAGGACACCGTGAAGGTGCTGACCGCGCACAAGTCCAAGGGCCTGGAGTGGGACGTGGTGGCCGTCCCCGGCCTGGTGCGGGGCGCGTTCCCGTCGTCCAGCCCGCGCGAACGCTGGACGAGCACCAAGCGCGTGCTCCCGCACGCCCTGCGCGGCGACTCCGGAACCCTGCCCGACGTGCGCGGCGGGTGGACCGGGAAGTCGATGACGGCGTTCCGCAAGGAGCTGGCCGAGCACTCCGGCACCGAGGAACTGCGCCTGGGCTACGTGGCGTTCACCCGGCCCCGCTCGCTGCTGCTGGCCTCCGGGCACTGGTGGGGCCCGAGCCAGAAGACCGTTCGCGGCCCGTCCGCCTTCCTGGAGGCGCTGCGCGAGCACTGCGAGCGGCCCGGCGCGGGCGAGGTCGAGCACTGGGCCGAGCAGCCGGAGAAGGGCGCCGAGAACCCGGCGCTGGCCGCCCCGGTCGAACGCCCCTGGCCGCTGCCGCTGGACCCGGCGGCCCAGCACGCCCGCCGCCGGGTCGCCGAGGTGGTGCGCGCCCGTCTCGCCGGGGCACCGGCCGCCGAGCCCGAGGAGATGGCCCCCGAGGACCAGCGCCAGGTGGCCTCCTGGGACCGCGATCTGACCGCGCTGCTGGGCGAGTTGGAGCGTTCCCGGCGCACCGCCCGGGAGGTGCCGCTGCCCGCCGCGCTCTCCGCCACCCAGCTGCTGCGGCTGGCCGCAGACCCGGACGGCTTCGCCCACGACCTGGCCCGTCCGGTGCCGCGGCCCCCGCAGCCCGCGGCCCGGCGCGGAACCCGTTTCCACGCCTGGGTGCAGTCCCGGATCGAGCCGCTGCTGCTGGTCGAGCCCGGCGCGCTGCCCGGCGCCGACGACGACGGCATCGAGGACGAGCGGGATCTGGAGCGGCTCAAGGAGGCGTTCCTGCGCACCCCGTACGCCCAGCGCAAGCCCCACCGGGTGGAGGCGCCGTTCCAGCTGGTGCTGGCGGGCCGGGTGGTGCGGGGGCGCATCGACGCGGTCTACCGGGAAGATGACGGGTTGTCGGAATCCGGTGGTGGGTCACGCTACGAAGTGGTGGACTGGAAGACCCACCGGGAGGAGACCGCCGACCCGTTGCAGCTCGCGGTCTACCGGCTGGCCTGGGCCGAGCACGTGGGCGTCGACCCCGAGCAGGTCACCGCCTCGTTCCTGTACGTCCGCAGCGGCCGGATCGTGCGTCCGGCAGGACTTCCCGCCCGAAAAGAGTTGGAACGGCTTCTGATCGGGAACAGTGACTATTGAGTCACGCAGAGCATCCAAGTCATCACGCCAGTGCCCGAAACCTGTGCGTCATGCACGTTTCGCGCCTATTGTGGGGTCGGTAACCGGTCAACCCCCGAGCTCCGGCCGCCAGCGAGGCCCGCATTCCCTAACCCTCAGTCATCACCGCAGGTGCCCCCTGGGCATCGGCGTCTTCTGCTGGAGAGACCGAAGTTGAGCGCGACCGGATGGATCAGAGAGCGCTTCACCGGGCCGACCCCGGGCCCCGCTCCGCGCGCGACCGGCACCTGGCCGAGGACGGCGCTGGCGCTGCCGTTCATCGGCATGGTGCTGATCGTCGCCCTCGACTACCTCAGTGGCACCGAGGTGACCGTCGAACCGGCCCTCACCGCCGTCCCCGCGCTGGCCGCCGTGGTCAGCCGCCGCACCTGGTACCCGCTCGCCATCGGCCTCGGCACCGAGGCCGCCGCCTTCCTGATGGCCTTCCGCAGTGACACCCTCGACGAGTCCGTGCACGTCGCCAGCGTCTTCGCGATCCTGCTCGTGGCCACGATCGGCTGGGTCAGCGCCACCCTGAGACTGCGCCAGGAACGGGCCCTGGCCGACGCCCAGCTCGTCGCCTCGATCGCCCGCCGGGTCCTGCTGCGGCCCGTCCCCGAACGCGTCGGCACCGTCCGGGCGGCCGTCCACTACGAGGCCGCCGCCGCCCACGCCCGGATCGGCGGAGACCTCTACGAAGTGGTCAACACCCGGCACGGGGTCCGGGCCGTGATCGGCGACGTCCGCGGCAAGGGGCTCGGCGCGGTGGAGACCGCGGCCGCCGTGCTCGGCGCCTTCCGCGAAGCCGCCCACCAGGAACCCTCCCTCGACCGAGTGGCCGGCTGGCTGGCCGACAGCCTCGACCGCGCCCTGCACGAGAACGACCACCCCGGCGTGGAGGAGGAGTTCGTCACCCTGGCGCTGATCGGCGTCCGCCCCGACGGCACCGCGGAGATCGTCAACTGCGGCCACCCCGCCCCGCTGCTGCTGCGCGGCGGCGACGTCCACCCGCTCGAACTCGCCGAGACCGTACCGCCGCTGGGCGTCCTCGACCCGGCCGACGTCCGCCCGCCGGTGCACCGGATCCTGCTCCAGGGCGAGGACCGGGTCCTGCTGTTCACCGACGGGGTGATCGAGGCCCGCAACCGCGCCGGCGTCTTCTACCCGCTCGCCGAACGCTTCCCGCGCTGCGCCGACGGCCGCCCGGCCGACGTCCTGCAGCGCCTGCACGAGGACGTGGTGCGCCACGTCGGACGCCAGCTCGGCGACGACGCGGCCATGCTGCTCCTCCAGTTCGACCCGCCACCCGCCCTCGGCGCGGGCGGCGACCGGCTCGTGAACTCCGTCCAACTCCCGCACCAGGCCGGTGTCCTGACCCGCCGATAGGTCCAGGACCCGACAGCGCCGAAGGGCGCTACAGGGACACCTCGACCAGCAGCGGCCGGTGGTCCGACACCGCCGCGCGCGGCGCCGCCGCCGGGCCCACCGCCGCGCGCGGCACCCCGATCGCCAGCACGTGGTCGAACTGCACCGCCGGCCGGTGCGAGGGATAGGTCGGGGTGCGCGCCAGGTCGTACCAGCCCTGGAGCCGGGCGCGCGGCTCGCGCACCCGGCGCCGGCGCGGTTCGGCCAGCACCGGCCGGGCCCGCCGGGCCGCGCGCAGCTCGCGCACCCGCGCCCTCGGCGCGCCGCGCTCCAGCGCCGTCGCCCCGCCGAGCACCGTGCGCGGCACCGCGCCGACCAGGTTGAAATCGCCCAGCACCAGGTACGGCCGCGGCAGGTCGGCGATCCAGCGCCGGATGCCGGCCAGCTGCGCCATGTTCCAGCCGGGCACGAAGGACAGGTGCGCCGCCACCACGGTGAACGGGCCGCGCTCGCCCTCCAGGACGGCCGCCAGCGCGGCCCGGGGCTCGTCCGGCACCGGCGTCAGCCCGCGCCGCCCGGCCACCCGCAGCGGCAGCCCGAACGGCGCCGGGGCGAACCGCCGGGCCCGCCAGTGCCGCACCGGAAGCCTCGTCAGCAGGGCCGTCCCGTACGAGGGCGGGGCGCCGTCGCCCACCTCGCCCGGTCCGTACACCCGCAGGCCGCTCGGCGCGCCGGGTTCCGGCATCCAGCCGGCCACCGGCGCCGGGCGGCCGTGCAGCGCCGCGGCGAAGCGCCAGTTCCCGGCGCCCATCGCCGCGGCCGCCACCGCCGCCTGGTCGGTGCCGCCCGAGCGCGACTGGTGCCGGTCCACCTCCTGGAGCGCCAGCACGTCGGCGTCCAGGGCGGCCACCGCCTCGGCCAGCGGGCCGCCGGCGTCCGGTGGGTAGGGCCGCGGGGCGCCGTCCGGGGCGAGCGGCTGGCCGTGCAACAGGTTGAAGGTGGCGATGCGCAACTGGCTCACACCGCATGACGGTACCCGGTCGCCGGGGGAGGGGGGCCCGGCTTGAGACGGAGGTGCATACCGGGTATACATACTCGGTATGTCCATCCGTCACGGTCTGCTCGCCCTGCTCGACCAGGGCCCGCGCTACGGCTACCAGCTGCGCACCGAGTTCGAGGCGCGCACCGGCGCCACCTGGCCGCTCAACGTCGGGCAGGTCTACACCACACTGTCGCGACTGGAACGCGACGGACTGGTCGAGGCTGCGGGGGAGGACGACGAAGGCCACCAGTTCTACGCCGTGACCGACGCCGGCCGCGCCGAACTGCGGAACTGGTTCGACACCCCGGTGCCCCGGACCAACCCCCCGCGCGACGAACTGGCGATCAAGCTCGCCATGGCGGTGACCGTCCCCGGAGTGGACGTCTCCGCCGTCGTCCAGGGCCAGCGCCGGCACAGCATCAAAGCGCTCCAGGACTACACCCGGCTCAAGGGCCGCGCCCTCGCGGGCGAGTCCGACCCCGGTGTCACGCCCTCCGAGAGCAACGACCTCGCCTGGCTGCTCGTCCTCGACCAACTGATCTTCCAGACCGAAGCGGAGATCCGCTGGCTCGACCACTGCGAGACCCGGCTCGCCCAGCAGGCCGAACTCCGGCAGGCCCGCACCGCCGAGGCCGCCCGCGACGGCGCCGCGCCCGCCAAGCGCGGCCGCCGCCTGCGCGCCTGAACCCCGGCACCCGAACCACCAGGCCCGGTCCCGACCCCGGGCCCACACCCAGCACAAGGGGGGAACCATGTCCCACACCGAACCGTCCAGGCAGACGCCGGTGCTCCACCTGGAGAACGTCACCCGCGTCCACGGCCACGGCGCCGCCGAGGTCCAAGCCCTGCGCGGCATCGACCTCAAGGTCCACCCCGGCGAGTTCGTCGCCGTCATGGGCCCCTCCGGCTCCGGCAAGTCGACCCTGCTCACCCTGGCCGGCGGCCTGGACACCCCGAGCGGCGGCCGGGTCCTGGTCGAGGGCGTCGCCCTCGGCGACCTCACCCGCAAGAAACTCGCCCAGGTCCGCCGCCGCTCCGTCGGCTACGTCTTCCAGGACTACAACCTGATACCGGCGCTCACCGCCGCCGAGAACATCTCGCTGCCCCGCGAACTCGACGGGCTGTCCACCCGCGCCGCCCGCCGCGAAGCGCTCGCCGCCCTCCAGGAACTCGGCATCCCCGAACTCGCCGACCGCTTCCCCGACGACATGTCCGGCGGCCAGCAACAGCGCGTCGCCATCGCCCGCGCCCTGATCGGCGACCGCCGCCTGGTCCTCGCCGACGAACCCACCGGCGCCCTCGACTCCACCACCGGCGAAGCCGTCCTCGCCGTGCTGCGCGCCCGCTGCGACGCCGGCGCCGCCGCCATGATGGTCACCCACGAGGCCCGGCACGCCGCCTGGGCCGACCGCGTCGTCTTCCTGCGCGACGGCCGCATGGTCGACGAGTCCACCAGCCAGGACGCCGCCAGCCTGCTCGTCAGTGCCGCCGGCAACAGCCTGAAGGTGGACGAGTGAAGCTCAGCGCCTGGCGGGTCGCCCTGCGCATCGCCCGCCGCGACGCCCTGCGCGCCAAGGGCCGCAGCGCCCTCGTCATCGCCATGGTCGCGCTGCCCGTCCTCGGCGTCACCGGCGCCGACGTCGTCTTCCGCAGCGCCGAACTCACCACCACCGAACGCACCGTACGGCTCATGGGCCAAGCGGCCGGCGAACTCCACATGGTCGAACGCGGCTCCTCCGTCACCCAGGCCCCCGACCCCGACAACGGATTCAGCCTCAAGGACCCCAAGGAAGACGCCAAGAACGGCGAAGCCCCCAAGTACACCCCCGCGCAACGGCGCGCCCTCGACACCCCGCCCGCCGACCTGGCCCGCGGGCTGCTCCCGGCCGGCGCCGTCCTGGTCCCCGAACTCTCCGGCCCCTACACCGCCGCGAGCAGCACCGAAGGCCTGCTCAACGCCCGGGTCAGCGAAGCCGACCTCACCGACCCGGTCTGGCGGGGCCGGATCGACCTGGTCAAGGGCCGCGCCCCCGCCGCCGACACCGAAGCCGCCGTCACCCGGGACTTCCTCAAGCGCTCCGGGCTCAAGATCGGCGACAAGACCGCCGTCCGAGGCCTGGAAGCCAGCCCCTTCACCATCACCGGCGTCTACGAGTACCCCGGCGAACTGAGCGCCACCGAGATCACCGCCCGCCCCGGCACCCTGCTCGGCCGGCTCCCCAAGCCGTCGAACGGCTCCGCCGGCACCGCGAAGGGCGGCGACGAGCCCAGCCGCTGGCTGGTCAAGCTCCCGGCCGGCGCCACCATCGACTGGCCGAAGGTCAAGGAACTCAACGAGCACGGCTTCCAGGTCACCTCACGCGCCGTCCTCGCGAACCCGCCCGCCCGCGCCGACGTCCCCTACTACGCCGAGCTGCGGCAGCGCGGCGGTCCGTCGACCAACTACTTCGACCGGACCGACATCGTCGCCCTCGCCACCGTCGCCGGCATGGCGCTGCTGGAGATCGTCCTCCTGGCCGGCCCCGCCTTCGCCGTCGGCGCCCGCCGCTCCCGCCGCCAGCTCGGACTGCTCGCCGCCGCCGGCGGAGAACGCGCCAACGTCCGCGCCGTCGTCCTCGGCGGAGGCATCGTCCTCGGCCTGACCGGCGCCGCCGTCGGCCTCGGCCTCGGCATCGGCCTGGTCGCCCTGCTGCGCACCAACGCCGAGGAGTCCGCGGGCCAGCGCTTCGGCCACTTCGCCCTGCCGCCGCTCGACCTGCTCGGCATCCTCCTGGTCGGCCTCGCCACCGGACTGCTGGCCGCCGTCGTGCCCGCCGTCCAGGCCTCCCGCCAGGACGTCGTCGCCGCGCTCACCGGCCGTGACACCCTCAAGCCGCCCAGCCGCAAGCTCGCCCTCGTCGGCCTGCTGATGCTCGTCGTCGGCGCGGCCCTCGCCCTGTACGGGGCCACCAGCGGCATCGGCAACAGGAGCTTCGCCGTCCTCGGCGGCTCCGCCGTCGCCGAACTCGGCATGGTCGCCCTCGTGCCCTACCTGGTCGGACTGTTCGGCCGACTCGGCGGCCTGCTCCCGCTCGGCCCCCGGCTCGCCCTGCGCGACTCGGTCCGCCACCGCGGCCGCACCGCGCCCGCCGTCGCCGCCGTGATGGCCGCCGTCGCCGGCTCCGTCGCCGTCAGCGTCTACGTGGCCAGCAACGACGAGCAGCAGCGCCGCGACTACGCACCCTCCGGCCCGGCCGGCGCCGTCATGCTCGGCAACGGCTGGATGGACGGCCCCGACGGCAAGATGCTGCCGCAGATGCGCGAGGCCGTCGAACGCAGCATCCCCGAACTCGGCCAGCGCGCCGACGTCCACCGCGTCGACCCCACGGCCGACTGCGTCGAAGGCGCCTTCTGCGGCTACATCAGCGTCGAACTGCCCAAGGAACAGCGCTGCCCCGTCTTCGACGCGGACGACAACTCCTCGCCCGAGGAGCGCGAGCGGATCGTGCGCGAGGACAAGCGCTGCCGGATCACCAACCAACGGGGCATCCGCTTCCCCACGCTGTCGGCCGGCGACGCGAGCCTGCTGCGCAACCTCTACGGCGCCACCGACCAGGGCTCCGCCCAGGGCCTCGCCGCCGGCAAGGCCGTGGTCTTCGACCCGCGCTACGTCAAGGACGGCAAGGTCATCCTCCAGGTGACCCTCCCCTCCGCCCAGTCCCCGTCCTCGCCCGCGCAGGGCAAGCCCGCCCGCACCGAGATCACCGTGGACGCGGTGGTCGCCGACGCCACCGTGCCGGCCGCGGCCATGGCCATGATCAGCCACGACACCGCCGCCCGGCTCGGTTTCCACACCGTCCCGGCCGGCTCGGTCTGGCTGCCCGCGGCCGCGCCCACCGACAAGGCCCAGCAGAAGGCCGCCGGCGCACTGGACAAACTCAGCAGCCACGACGTGCTGGAGGTCGAACGCGGCTACCAGAGCCGGACCGACCTGATCCAGCTCGGCCTGAACGTCTTCGCCGCGCTCGTCGCCCTCGGCGCGGCCGGCATCGCCACCGGACTGGCCGCCGCCGACTCCCAGCGCGACCTGACCACCCTCGCGGCGGTCGGCGCCGAACCCCGCATCAGGCGCTCGCTGTCCGGCTTCCAGTGCGGCGTGATCGCCGCCATGGGCGCTCTGCTCGGCGTGGTCAGCGGCCTGGTGCCCGGAGTGGCGCTGCGCAAGGTCCAGGCCGCGGCGGGCGGCCACCCCGGAATGAGCGCCAAGGAGATCGCCAACAGTACGATCCTGGTCTTCCCGTGGCCCGTCATCGCCGCCACCGTGGTGCTGCTGCCGCTCCTCGCGGCCGCCCTCGCGGCCCTGATGACCCGCTCCCGGATCACCCTGCTGCGCCGCTCGGGCTGAGGCCCGCGCCGGGTTCCGTCCCGGGGCCCGCACCCGCGTCCCGTACCCGGCTCCGCCGCTCGTCCGCCGCTCGTCCGCCACCCCCGTCCGCCGTTCCCGGCGGCGGGGGTGGCGGGCTTCCGGGGACGACGGGGCGCGGGAGCGATGGGGCTCGCGGGGGCGACGGGGGAGCGGGGGTGACGGAGGTTACAGCCCCGACGGGGCCCGGCAGCCGGACGGCCGGGGCGGGCAGGCGCACCGGCGAACTACAGTCGTCGGTATGACGAAAACCCCGGACAGCGCCGTCCGCTCCTACATCGCCCAGCACCAGGCCGCTTTCCTCGCCGACCTCTCCGAGTGGCTCACCATCCCCTCGGTCTCCGCCGACCCGGCCCGGTCCGGCGACGTGCGGCGCTCGGCCGAGTGGCTCGCCGCCAAGCTGCGCGAGACCGGCTTCCCGGTGGCCGAGGTGTGGGAGACCGACGGGCTTCCGGCGGTGTTCGCCGAGTGGCCCTCCGGGGACCCGGCCGCGCCGACCGTCCTGGTCTACGGGCACCACGACGTGCAGCCCGCGGCGAAGGAGGACGGCTGGGAGACCGAGCCGTTCACCCCGACCGTGGTCGACGGCCGGCTGTACGCGCGCGGCGCCGCCGACGACAAGGGCCAGGTGTTCTTCCACACCCTGGGCGTGCGCGCCCACCTGGCCGCCACCGGCCGCACCTCGCCGGCCGTCAACCTCAAGCTGCTGATCGAGGGCGAGGAGGAGTCCGGCTCGCCGCACTTCGCCGACCTGGTCCGGCGCGAGGCCGGGCGGCTGGCCTCCGACGTGGTCGTCATCTCGGACACCGGCATGTGGTCCGCGACCACACCGACCGTCTGCACCGGCATGCGCGGCCTGGCCGACGCCCAGGTCGACCTGTACGGGCCGGACACCGACATCCACTCCGGCTCCTTCGGCGGTGCCGTCCCCAACCCGGCCCAGGTCGCGGCCGAGATGGCCGCCGCCCTGCACGACGGCGACCGCAAGGTCGCGATCCCGGGCTTCTACGACGGCGTCATCGAACTGACCGAGCGTGAGCGCGAGCTGTTCGCCGAGCTGCCCTTCGACGAGGAGCAGTGGCTGAAGGTCGCCAAGTCGTACGGCACCCGCGGCGAGGCCGGCTACTCCACCCTGGAGCGGATCTGGGCCCGTCCGACCGCGGAGGTCAACGGCATCTGGGGCGGCTACACCGGCCCCGGCGGCAAGACCATCGTCCCCGCCTCGGCGCACCTCAAGCTGTCCTTCCGGCTGGTCGCCGGGCAGGAGGTGGAGAAGGTCCGCGACGCCGTCCGCGCCTGGGTGGCCGAGCAGGTGCCCGAGGGCGTCCGGTACGAGCTGGTCTTCCCGGGCGCGACCCGGCCCTGCCTGACCCCGCTGGACCACCCGGCGCTCCAGTCCACCGTCCGCGCGATGGGACGGGCCTTCGAGCAGAAGATCCTCTTCACCCGCGAGGGCGGTTCCGGCCCCGCCGCCGACCTCCAGGACGTGCTGGGCGCGCCGGTGCTGTTCCTCGGCATCTCGGTGCCCTCGGACGGCTGGCACTCGGTCAACGAGAAGGTCGAGCTGGACCTGCTGGCCAAGGGTGTGGAGACCGCCGCGTACCTCTGGGGCGACCTGGCCGAGAACTTCCGGCCGGGGGCATGAGCCCCGCCGAGCGCACCATGGCAGCCAGATCACTCATCCGGATGATTCACCACATGGGGATGGAACAGACGTGAGCACCGTGCCTGAGACCGAGCGCCCGCTGCACCTGGCACTGGCCCGGTCCGGGGTGGACCGGGCGGCCGAGCACCGCTTCGACGAGCCCTGGCTGGCGGCCGCCTGGAGCCACCCGAACACCAGGGTCCTGCCGATCGCCGGCGGCGAGGCGTTCGTGGTCGACACCGCGCAGGGCACCGAACTCGTGCTGCTGCCCTCCTTCGAGGCGCCGCAGACCGGGGACCGGTACTTCCTGGGCACCGACGAGGACGGCGTCTCCTACTTCGCGCTGGCCGGCGAGAGCCTGCCCGGGCGCCTCGACGGCGACGCCCGTCCGGCCGGGCTGCGCGAGGTCGGCGGGCTGCTGTCCGACCGGGACGCCGGGCTGCTGGTGCACGCGGTGGCGCTGGAGCACTGGCACCGGCTGCACAGCTTCTGCTCGCGCTGCGGGCACCCGACCGAGAAGGCCGGCGCCGGGCACGTGCGGCGCTGCACCTCCTGCGCGGCCGAGCACTACCCGCGCACCGACCCGGCGGTGATCATGGTGATCACCGACGAGCAGGACCGCTGCCTGCTCGGCCGCCAGGCGCTGTGGCCGGAGGGCCGCTGGTCGACGCTGGCCGGCTTCGTCGAGCCGGGGGAGTCGATCGAGCAGGCGGTGGCCCGCGAGGTGCACGAGGAGGCGGGCGTCCGGGTCGGCGAGGTGCACTACGTCGCCAGTCAGCCCTGGCCGTTCCCGTCCAGCCTGATGCTCGGCTTCCAGGGCAGGGCGCTGCCCGGCGGCACCGAGATCACCGTGGACGGCGAGGAGCTGGCCGAGGCGCGCTGGTTCTCCCGCGAGGAGCTGCGGGCCGGGATGGAGGCGGGGGAGATCCTGCCGCCGTCGGGCATCTCGATCGCCCGGCACCTGGTCGAGCTCTGGTACGGGGAGCCGCTGCCCTCGGCGGCGCGCTGGTAGTCCAGCCGTTCGCTAGTCCCGCCGTTCGCTAGTCCCGCCGTTCGGCAGTCCCGCCGTTCGGCAGTCCCGCGGGAAAGGGGCCCTCGTGAAGGGTCCTGCACGGGGGCGCGTGGTCAATTCCATGCGCCCCCTTTTCCCTTTCCGAGCCCTTCCGGAATTCCCCACTCCCGTCTGTTCGTGTTCGGACGGGCCAGTTCTGCTACCGGGTAGCGGGTCCGGGGGCGCGCGACCAACCCGCACGGACGATATTGCCGGAAACGGCTGAAACCCCCTCGCCGCGCTCGCTACATTCACCAGGGTGACAATCCCCCGGGGCACCGCCCAATCCCCCAAATACCAGCGCCTCGCCGCCGACCTGCGCCGACGGATCGCCGAAGGCGAGTTCACCGCCGACGCCGCCCTGCCGGTCGAGAGCGAACTGGAGCGCCAGTACGGCGTCGCCCGCAACACCGTCCGGCTCGCCGTCGACGTCCTGGTCAACGAAGGCCGCCTGGTCCGCCTCCAGGGCAAGGGCACCTACCTGCGCGAGCACCCCGTCCTGGACCACCACGCCTACGGGCCCACCCTGCCCCCGGCCCCCCGCGACTGCCTCGCCGCACCCTCCGCCGCCTACCTCGGCGAGGCCGCCGAAGCCGGGCGGGAACTCAGCACCGACTTCGAGATGATGATCGTCCGGGCCCGGGTGGACATCGCCGAACGGCTCGGACTGCGCCCCGGTGAGGCCATCGTCGTCCGCCGCCAGCTGCGCCTGCTCGACCGCGAGCCGTACTCCATCGAGGAGAGCCACTACCGGGCCGGCCTCGCCGCCGGCACCCCGCTGATGGAACCCGACCCCGTCGACGGCGGCGACGAGGCGGTGCTCGCCACCCTCGGACGCACCGAGATCGGCGCCGTCGACCACCTGGTCGCGCGCATGCCGGGCCCCGAGGAGGCCCAGTGGTTCCAGGGCGGCCCCGGCGTGCCGCTCATGGTGCAGACCCGCGTCACCTACGACCGGCGCGGGCCCGTCCGGGTCATCGAGACCCGCTACTCGGCCGACCGCAGCCGGCTCGTCTACGGCATCGGCGACCTCGGCGCCCGCACCAGCCTGCCCGCCCCCGCCGCGCCCGTCGACCCGGCCCGGGCCGACGCGCCATGACGCGCGCCGGCTCCGGACGGACCCGGACCCGGCCCAGCGGACTCAGGCCGCCAGGGCCTTCTTGACCTGGATCAGGCTCGGGTTGGTCATCACGACCCGCTCGCCACCGCTCGCCGGCGTCACCAGCACCGTCGGAACGGTCTGGTTGCCGTTGTTCACCGACTCGACGAAGGACGCCGACGCAGGGTCCTCCTCGATGTTGATCTCGGTGTAGCCGATGCCTTCACGGTCCAGCTGGCTCTTGAGGCGGTTGCAGTACCCACACCAGGTCGTGCTGTACATCGTCACGGTGCCGGACATCGAGGGGGCTCCTTCGGAAAGAGGGGTGCGTACGGTCACCGGAGGGAACGCCCGCCGGGCGGCGGACATTCCGGCGCGCCATCGACCGTCGCGCGGAGTGATCATCCTGCGATCACACCAGGCCTGTGGACAACTCCGCCCGGGTTGTCCCACCGGACTGAGAGGATGGAACGCATGCAGGAAGACCTCTTGAGCGGCAGCCCCCACGACGGCACCCACGCCGGCTCCCCCTGGGCCGACCCCGGCACCGCCACGGGCCCCGACGCCGTGCTCGCCGGGCTCGACCCCGAACAGCGCGCCGTCGCCACCGCCCTGCACGGCCCCGTCTGCGTCCTTGCCGGCGCCGGCACCGGCAAGACCCGCGCCATCACCCACCGGATCGCCTACGGCGTGCGCAGCGGCGTCTACCACCCCCAGCAGGTCCTCGCCGTCACCTTCACCGCCCGCGCCGCAGGCGAGATGCGCGGCCGGCTGCGCCAGCTCGGCGCCGACGGCGTCCAGGCCCGCACCTTCCACGCCGCCGCCCTGCGCCAGCTCCAGTACTTCTGGCCGCGCGCCGTCGGCGGCCCCGTCCCCCAACTCCTCGAACGCAAGGTCCAACTGGTCGCCGAAGCCGCCGGCCGCTGCGGCCTGCGCGTCCAGCGCACCGAACTGCGCGACCTCACCGCCGAGATCGAATGGGCCAAGGTCACCCAGCTCGCCCCCGAGGACTACCCCGCCGCCGTCGCCAAGTCCGGCCGCGACGCCCCCCGCGACCCGGCCGAGACCGCCCAGGTCTACCGCGTCTACGAGGAGACCAAGACCCGCCGCGGCAGCATCGACTTCGAGGACGTCCTGCTGCTCACCGCCGCGATCCTGGAGGACCGCCCCGACATCGCCGACCAGGTCCGCTCCCAGTACCGGCACTTCACCGTCGACGAGTACCAGGACGTCTCCCCCCTCCAGCAGCGCCTGCTCGACCAGTGGACCGGCCCCGACGGCGGCGCCAGCCTGTGCGTCGTCGGCGACGCCAGCCAGACCATCTACTCCTTCACCGGCGCCACCCCCGCCTACCTGCTCGACTTCCGCGGCCGCCACCCCCAGGCCACGGTCGTCAAACTGGTCCGCGACTACCGCTCCACCCCCCAGGTCGTCCACCTCGCCAACGGACTGCTCGCCCAGGCCCGCGGCGAGGCCGCCCGGCACCGCCTCGAACTGGTCTCCCAGCGCGAAGCCGGCCCCGAACCCGTCTACACCGAGTACGAGGACGAGCCCACCGAGGCCGAGACCACCGCCCGCCGGATCAAGGAACTGCTCGCCACCGGGGTGCGCGCCAGCGAGATCGCCGTGCTGTTCCGCACCAACGGCCAGTCCGAGGTCTACGAACAGGCCCTCGCCGACCTCGGCGTCCCGTACCAGCTCAAGGGCGCGGAACGGTTCTTCGAACGCCCCGAGGTCCGCGACGCCGGCGTCCTGCTGCGCGGCGCCGCCCGGGCCGGCTCCGACCCGCTCACCGACGACGCCCCCGACCTGGCCGGCCAGGTCCGCGCCGTCCTCGCCGCCCGCGGCTTCACCCCCGAACCGCCGACCGGCTCCGGCGCCGTCCGCGACCGCTGGGAATCGCTCGCCGCCCTCGTCCGGCTGGCCGAGGAGTTCGAGCGCACCCGCGCCGCGGCCGGCCAGGGCACCGACCTCGCCGCCTACGTCGCCGAACTCGACGCCCGCGCCGCCGCCCAGCACGCCCCCGCCGTCGAAGGCGTCACCCTCGCCTCGCTGCACGCCGCCAAGGGCCTCGAATGGGACGCCGTCTTCCTGGTCGGCCTCACCGAGGGCACCCTGCCGATCATCTACGCCAAGACCGACGAACAGATCGAGGAGGAACGCCGCCTCCTCTACGTCGGCGTCACCCGCGCCCGCAAGCACCTCACCCTCTCCTGGGCCCTTTCCCGCTCCCCGGGCGGCCGCGCCTCCCGCAAGCCCAGCCGCTTCCTGGACGGGCTGCGCCCCGGCTCCGCCGTGCCGGGCGCACGCGCCGGCGCGCGGGGCGGGCGAGGGGGCGTCGAGCCCGGCGAGCGCTCCGCCGCGCGACGGGTCCGCGGACCGGTCAAGTGCCGGGTCTGCGAGAAGGTGCTCACCGAGGCCGTCGAACGCAAGCTGCGCCGCTGCGAGAGCTGCCCGTCCACGATGGACGAGGGGCTGTACGAGCGGATGCGCGAATGGCGGGCCCGGCAGGCGAAGAAGCAGGGCGTGCCCGCCTACGTGGTGTTCACCGACGCCACGCTGATGGCGATCGCCGAGGACGTGCCCGCCAACCGCCAGGAGCTGGCCGTCATCTCCGGGGTCGGAGCGATGAAGCTGGACAAGTACGGGGCCGACGTGCTCTCGTTGTGCGCGGGGGAGGAACCCGAAGAGGATCCGGACGACGTCGAGGACGGCGGTCCGGTCGATCCGGCCTGAGCCGGTCCGGGTGCGGTCCGGGGGACCGCTCGGGTGGCTTCGGAACCCGTCGTGTGACGTGCCGAAGAACTCGCGTGAAAAATAGTTTGCGCCGCGTACCGGGAGCGCAATAGCCTGCCGGAGCGGTCAAGGGGACGAGGTCGCACGGGGTGAAACCTGTGCCGATACCCCTCGCCCGAGAGCTTTACCGAGACAGACATCCGAACATTCGGAGCCAGGGAGACCAGGCTCCGCGAGACGCCGAGAGGAGGCGAAGACAGTGGGAAACATCATGATCACCAAAATGACTGGCCAGACCGTTGTCGCTGCCTCCCTGCGCGCCGCCCGTCTGCGGGCGCTCGCCGAACTCGGTGGAACCGGTCTGGGTCTCGACACCACGGGTGTCCGCGTCGTCTCCGCTGTCAGTGGCCTTGGTCAGACTGACCTGTGCTGCACGGGCAGTGGAAGCGTCGAGGGGACCTCTGTCGAGACCGGTCTGTCCCGTGATTGGGCGTCGGTCGGCACGTCGCGTCCCGTGCGCGACGAGCGACCGACCCAGGCACCGAAGGCAGCAGTAGCCGCCGCCATGCATGGCGGCTATGCGCGGGTCATCGGTGCCGGAAACGCCCCGAAGCAGAACGAGCAGCAGATTAACCAGGCCATGGCCGCCTTTACGGGCGCCAAGGCCATCCGGATGCAGGCCTCCCGCGGCCCTGAACCCTGGAGAGAACGAACCTGAGCACCCTCAGGTCGGCACCTCCAGGGCCGCGGAACCCGTCACACCGGGATCCGCGGCCCTTCTGTTTTGTCCGGTACGCAAGACCACCCAGGCCCTCCGGGGCCTCCGGCCCAGCACCACCAGTCACCTGGGCCGGAACCACTGAGAAGACGAGGAAGACGCCCACAGTGTCCACGGTCATCACACCGCCCACCCCGTCCGTACCGCCGACAAGCCAGATCACCCAGGCCGACCAGGCCGACCCTCCGGAGGTTCTTTCCATGCAGCTCAGCTCGATCGAGCAGGCCGAGTCCCTCGGTCTCCCCATCCCGTGCCGCGCCTTCGACCCCGAGGTCTTCTTCGCCGAGACGCCCGCCGACGTCGAGTACGCGAAGTCCCTCTGCGGCACCTGCCCGGTGAAGGACGCCTGCCTGGCCGGCGCCCTGGAGCGGCGTGAGCCGTGGGGCGTCTGGGGTGGCGAGCTGTTCGTCCAGGGCGTCGTCGTGGCCCGCAAGCGTCCCCGTGGCCGTCCGCGCAAGACCGAGGTCATGGCGTGAACCCCGCCCACGAGGCCAGGACCGTCCGTCGGGGAGAGCAGCCCCCGCTGGACAGCGTCCTCCGCCGATCCGTGCGGATCGCCGCCGCCAAGGCCGACGCCGCAGCCAGCATCCCGTTCCCGAGCAAGCACCACGAGCAGGACCACGACATGAACCCCTCCGCCGTCGATCCCACCGCCCGCGCAGAGCAGGCCACCGAACGTCAGACCCAGAACAGGATCCTCGAAATGCAACTCCTCCACGAATCCCTGGCCCGTGCCCATATGCAAGACAGGATGCACGAGGCCGAGAACCAACGCGTCGTCGGCCGGGTAGCCCGTGCCCGCAAGCTCAAGCAGCGGGCCGAGCGGGCCTCGCTGCGGGCGCGCAAGGCGCTCGCCGTGGCGCTGATGTAAGGCGCCCGGCCCGGGGGCGTGTCCCGTGGCCGCCCCCTCCGGACTCCGGTCCGACCCCCGTCGTGGCGCAGTCCCCGCCCCACACGGGGGGTCCGGCCTGCGGTGGTCGGGAAGCTTGTCGTTGTGGGGTTGTTGGGTGTTGGGGTGTGGGGGGGGTAGGGGGGCCGT